>NZ_JBHWZP010000010.1:0-69436 GCF_042728395.1 Streptomyces sp. NPDC060205 | reverse complement strand
GAGTTGAAAGGCCGGGGCGCAGCCCCGCTTTTCAGGGGCGCGGGGAACTGCGCGGGTCACCCCCACCAGGCCGCAGACGGATATCGAGCGGTCACGGCCGGGGACTCAGCCCCACTGGGGTGCAGGCGGGCGCGCGGGCAGAGGCCGGGAGCTCAGTCCCACAGGCCCGGGTCGAACAGGTCGTTCAGGCCCGCCCCCGCCGCCCAGCGTTCGAGCGCGGGACCGTCGAGGAGCCGGGTGTCTCCCTGGCGCTGCGCCCATCGGACGTCCCGGTCCCGGAAAGCCCCCCGGTGCACGACCAGTTGGAGACGCGGACCCGCCGCACCCCGGCGGGTGCGGGGATCGGGCAGGGCTTCGTCCGGCAGCGGCTCCGCCACCGGCCGGAACGCCACGTCGAGCTGCCGCCCCGCCGCGTCCCGCGCGTACAGCCGCGGCCGGTCCGGCGCAGGCAGCAGCCGGACCCGCCAGCCGTCCCTCCGTAACATCCGCGCGACGGCCAACGCCAGCCCCTGCACGTCGAGTTCGCGTAACTCGTCCGCGGTGTAGTGTCCGCGCCGACGCCGTGTGCCCGGCCGCCGGCGCCGGATCTCCACCGCGACGACGAGGGCCGGCACGGAGAGGCCGACAACCGGCACGAGCGGCCCGCCCACGCGATACCCCACCGCAAGCCCGGCGGCCACCGCGCACACGACCACCACCGCGCCGGCGAGCGCGGGCAGGACGTCACGCAACCTCGGCCCGTAAAGCCCCTGCTCCCGCAGCCGACGCACGGTGTGCCGCCTGCGGGAGAAGGACGAGCGGGGCGGACCGGACGTCCACGACAGGCGTGCCACAGTGCCAGTCCCCCCAACGCCGCAGTAGCCATCCTTGGGGAGAGGAATACCCAGCGTGCGACCTCATGCCCCCGACGAAGGAGGGATTCCGGCCTCGTACCCCGGCGCACGGGAGCACGGGCCGGTGCGCGCGGCGGCCTTGCTCCTTGCGCGCGTCACCCGGACGTCACCCGGACCGGGTCGAACGACACCCGTGTACGCATGCCGTCGTCCGCCCACACCACCTCGACACCGGCGTCGTCGGCCACCACGTGCGTCACGGCCTCCGCGAGCGGGCCGGGCCCCGGTTCGCCGGTGAGGGCGGCCAGGCACGCATGGACGGAGGTGCCGTCCGACGCGCCGGTGAGGCGGGGCAGTTGCGCCCACGGCACATACGCGGTGCCCTGCGGCGCGCGGACCGTCTCCGGCTCTGCGCTCCAGCCGTGCAGCCCGTGCAGCGCCGAGACCAGGGGTTCGAGCGGCCCGGTCGCCCACCCGGTGTGGGTGAGACGCGCACCGGCGGGCGCGCCCACCACGCGGTGCACCCGCAGTTCGTACGGCCCCCGCACCACCGTCACGCTCTCCACCCGCAGCCCCGGCACCATCGGCGGGCCGCCGGTGAAGACGGGCCGGTGCCACGAGGCCGCCCAGCCCCAGCCGTCGCCGTGCCCCGCGCCGAGCGGGTGGATCCGGCGCCGCACACTGCGCCGGCCACCGACCTCCACCGATAGATGGTTGTCCGCGATGTTCCCGGACGCGGTCGGCCCGGTCCGGGTCGAGTAGGCCTGCCGCCCGTAGTGGGGGTCGTCCCCGTCGGCCGACTCCGCCTCGTGCGGCCGCACATGGTCACTGCCGTGATTGTGCAGCCGTACGATCCCGTCCGCCCGCGTTGACTGTACGAGCAGTCCGGGTGCGGGCAGGGACAGTACACGGTCGCCCTCCTCCACCGGCGCGGGCTCCTCCGTGGCGCTCCACAGGGGGTGGTCGGCGGGGGCCAGGAGGGAGACGAACGCCTTCGACGCCCAGTAGGGCGAGGCAGGGCCGGAGTACGTCTGCAGGGTGGCGTCGTGCGGCCCGTACCAGCCGAGGCTCGGCAGACCGTCCTCGGTCAGCGCCCCGCGGTCGAGGAAGTGCCGCAGGCTTCCGCTGACCAGGCGGCGCGAGGCGCCGGGTGTCAGCGGTGTGTGGCCGGTCAGGGAACCCAGGCCGACGGCGGCGGACGCGGCGAAGCGGTAGGCGAGCGACCGGCCGAAGTGCATCGGCGACCCGTCCGCGCCGAACATCAGCCCGAAGCCGTCCAGGTGCTCGCGCAGCCGGTCGCCGTACCGTGCGAGCAGCGCCGCGTCCCCGCCGAGGTGGGCGTCGAGGACCGGGTACAGGTGCAGCGCCCAGCCGTTGTAGTGGTCGAAGGCGCGCCCGTCCCCGTCCGCGTACCAGCCCTCGCCGCGGTACCAGCCCTCCATCAGGTCCAGTGCCCGCTGCCGTACGGCCGCCGTCTCGGCGTCGCCGCGTCCCACCGACTCCAGGAAACCGGCGACCGTGTAGGGGAACAGGTACCAGTTGTTCGGGGCGGGCACATGGCGCAGCGAGCCGCGCAGCCACTCCTCGACCCGGTCCTGGACTCCGGCGTCGAGACGCTTCCACAGCCAGGGTGCCGTCAGCCGCAGACCGAGGGCGACCGACGCAGACTCGACCATGGGCTGGCCCTGGACGTCGTGGTCGAGGATCAGCGGCCAGGACTCGGTGTCGTCACGTCCCGGGGAGCGGGTGCCCGAGGCCAGACCCTCGGCGTAGCGCTCCAGCCAGCCGTGCGGGTCCTCGCCACCGGCGCCCGCGACCCGGAAACCGGCCGCGAGGAACGTCCGGGCGAAACCCTCCAGACCGTCGGAGCGCACCCCCGAACGCGAGGGCCGCCCCGGCAGGTCGAGCAGGGCCCGGCCCGGTGTGCTCCACCGCCACGCGGCTCCCAGCAGACCGTCCGCGACGGCCTCCCAGTGGGCCCGGGTGTAACCGGTGTACGGGCTCGACGCACGGTCCTCAGGGGGGAGTGCGAAGGGGATGCGGATGCTCATGCCAGGAACGCCAGCCTTTCGCGTCGTACGGGATGGAGGAAGCCGCTGCCGGACGCCCAGCGGGCCGTCTCGGCGAGCGCGAGGTCGGCCAGCCGCCGCCACTCGTTGCCCTGGGAACCCGCCAGATGAGGGGTGATCAGCGCGTTCTCGCAGTCCCACAGGGGATGGTCCGGCGGCAGCACCTCGGGGTCGGTGACGTCCAGCACGGCCCGGATCCGGCCCGCCTGGACGGCGTCGGTGAGCGCCTCCTGGTCGATGACGGCCCCCCGGGAGGTGTTGATGAGCATCGCCCCGGCCGGCATCGTGTCGATCAGGGCGCGGCCGACCAGGCCCCGGGTGGTGGGCAGCAGCGGAGTGTGCACGCTGACGGTGTCGCAACGGGCGAACAGCTCCGCCAACTCCACGCGCGTGACGCCGAGTTCGGCGGCGTCCGCGTCACTCACGTACGGGTCGTGGAGCAGCACCTCGATGTCGTGCGGCCGCAGCAGCTCGACCACCCGCCGGCCGATCAGCGACGCGGAGAGGATGCCGACGGTGCTGCGGTAGTTCCCGACGGTGTCCGGGGTGCGCAGCCAGTTGTCCCTCCTCCGCGACGCCTTGAAGTCGCGGGCGCGCTCCAGGATCTGTTTCCCGGCCAGCAGGATCATGGCGAGGGTGTACTCGGCGACCGGCAGGGCGTTGGCCGCGGCGGCCGAGGACACCTCGATCCCGCGCTCCCAGCACGCGTCCGTGATGTGCGCGCGTACGCTGCCCGCCGTGTGCACCACGGCCCGCAGCCGTGGCGCGGCACGCAGCACCTCCTCGTCCAGGACCGGGCAGCCCCAGCCGGTGATCAGCAGGTCGACGTCGGCCAGCAGCGACTTCGCCCGTGGCGTCGACAGATCGTCCAGCACCGGGGGAGCGGCGAGGTCGCAGACGCGTCGGAAGGCGTCGAGCGACGCGCCGTCGAGGACGGCCGCGGCGGCGTCCTGGGACATGGCCAGGGCGGCACGGGGTCGGAAACCAGGACTGGGGAGGTGCGAGGTCACTTGACGGCTCCGGCGGTCAGCCCGCTGCGCCAGAACCGCTGGAGCAGCACGAAGGCGAGGATGAGGGGCAGCACGGCGAGCAACGATCCCATGATCACCACGGGGTAGTACTCCGGCGACACGGACGCCGAGCTGTTCCACTGGTACAGGCCGAGACTGACCGGATACAGGTCCTGGTCGGACAGCATCACCATCGGCAGGAAGAAGTTGTTCCAGATCGCCGTCAGCTGGAAGAGGAACACGGTCACGAGACCCGGCCCGAGCATCCGCAGACTCACCCGTACGTACGTGGTCAGTTCGCCGGCGCCGTCCACCCGCGCGGCCTCCAGCACCTCGTCGGGCACGTACCCCCGGCTGAAGATACGGCCGAGATAGACGCCGAACGGATTGAACAGCACCGGGATGAACACGGCCCAGAAGGTGTTGACGAGCCCGGCCTCGGAGGCCATCAGGTACAGCGGCAGCGCGAGGACCGTCTGCGGCACCATGACCGCCGCGAGGACCAGGCCGAACAGCTTCTCCTTGTGCTGGAAGCGGTACTTGTCGAAGGCGTACCCGCAGGCCACGCTCAGCAGCGCGCCGACCGCGGCGCCGAGGACGGCGTACAGCAGGCTGTTGAGGTACCAGCGGCCGTACAGACCGCCGTCCATGGCGAACAGGTCCTGGAGATTGCTCAGGGGAGAGAAGCCGCTCGTGGAGAGCAGGTCGCTGCTGAACAGGGCGTCGCGGTCCTTGGTCGCGGACAGCACCAGCCACAGCACGGGCAGCAGGGTGTAGAGGACGGAGACCGCCACGACCACGTTGACCGTCGCCCGCCCCAGCAGACGAGGGCGCAGGAAGGAACTGCCGGTGGTGCTCATCGGGCCTCCTCGGCGTCGGCACGGCTGGTGAAGCGGGTGACGCCGTAGGACAGGGCGATCGTGCACACCAGCAGGACCACCGAGGCGGCCGCCGCCAGGCTGTAGTTGTTGCGGGTGAAGGCCGCGTCGTAGATGTACATGCTCGGTGAGAAGCGGGAGCTGATCATCGGGGAGGACTGGCTGAGCAGCATCGGCTCGGTGAAGAGCTGCAGCGCCCAGATCAGGGTGAAGATCGCCACCATCACGATCGAGGCGCGTACCAGCGGTGTCTTGACCTGGAGCGCCGTGCGCACGGGTCCCGCGCCGTCGACCACGGAGGCCTCGATCACCTCGCGGGGCACGGCCTGCAGGGCGGCGTAGAAGACCACCATGTTGTAGCCGAGGTTGCTCCACAGGGCGATGTTCACGATGGACGGGATGACGGCGTGGATGCCGAGGAAGTCGATCGTGATGTCCGCGCGGGCGAACAGGTCGATGATCGGGCTGATGCCCGGGGTGTACAGGTACAGCCAGATCAGTGCGGCGATGATGCCGGGCACGGCGTGCGGGAGGAACAGGCCCAGTTGCGCGAAGGCGCGCAGCCGCACCACCCCGGAGTCCAGCAGCAGTGCCAGGACCAGCGCCCCGACGACCATGAGCGGGATGTAGATCAGGCAGTAGAGCGCGACCGTGCCGAGCCCGCCGAGGAAGGTGGGGTCGGTCAGGACGGCCGCGTAACTGCGCAGTCCCACGAAGACGGTGTTCTCCGGTCCGAAGCCGAGCCCCGGCTGGTCGTCGCTGTAGAAGCTGAGGTAGACGGCCGTGCCGACGGGGATCAGGAAGACGGTCGTCAGCAGGACGAAGAACGGGCCCATGAGGACGACGACCGCGCCGAATCTGCGGCGGCCGGCGGTCCGGCGGGCGCGCCGGCCGGAGTCGGAGAGCGCCGGACCGCCGGCGCGGGCCGCGTCGGTCGGCACCCTGGGCTGAGCGGTGGTGGTCATACGGTGTCACCTGCCTTCTCGTCGGCTCAGGTGGAGCGCTGGGTGGTGGACAGGCCCAGGGCCTTGAGGTCGGGCATGGTGCCCTCCTGCGCGGTGCGCAGGGACTCGGTCAGCGAGCCCTGGCCGCCGCCGACGCGGGCGAAGGAGTCCTGCATGACCCGCTGGGTGGCGCTCATCCGCGGGCCCCACAGCCAGCCCTCACCGATCTTCGCCGCCTCCTGCTCGTACAGGCCGTAGATGTCCTGCCCGCCGTAGTACGAGCGGTCGAAGGCCTTGCGGCCCACGGCGACCAGATCGAGGGCCGCCGGGTACTGACTGCTGGTGCCGCTGGAGAGACGGGCACGCAGGGAGTCGGAGTGGGAGACCTGCCACTCGATGAACTCCATCGCGGCCTCCGGTCTGCGGCAGTCCTTGGTGATGGCGAACGTCGATCCGCCGTGGGTGCCGACGGAGGGGCTGCCGGTGTCCCACTGGGGGAGCGGGGCGATGCGCCACTGGCCCTTCTGTCCCGGCCGCGCGTTCATCTGCGCGCCCGCGTCCCAGGCGCCGCTGAGCCGGGTGAGGACCAGTCCGTTGCCGATCTGCGCGTCGGACTGGCGGCTCTCGACGGCGTTCACGAACACGTCGTCCCGGTCGATGAGCCGCTGCCAGTACTCCGCGACGCGCCGGGAGGGCGCGTCGGCCAGGGAGACGTTCCAGGCTCCCTTCGAGGTGTCGAACCACTGGGCGCCGGCCTGCCAGGCGTAGGCCGCGAACTGCGTCATGCCGTCCGTCGGGAACAGCACGAGCCGCCGGTCGGGCGCCTTGCGGCGCACGGCGCGTGCCTGTTCGGCGAACTCGTCCCAGGTGCGCGCCACTTGGAGGCCGTACCGGTCGAAGAGATCGGTGCGGTAGTGCATCACCATCGGCTCGACGTCCAGCGGGACGCTGAACACCCGCTTGTCGAAGGTGGTCTGGGCGAGCGCCTGCGGCAGCAGCTTGCGGCGCAGGGAGTCGCTGACGAGATCGGTGATGTCCCGGGCGACCCCGTCGATGGCGAACCCCGGCACCTGCGGATACTCGATGGTGGCGACATCGGGCGCGTTGCCCGCCCGGGCGGCGTTGCTGAGCTTGGCGTAGCCGCCCTGCCCGCCGGAGGGGATCTGCTGGAAGTCGACCTGCACGCTCTTGTGCGTGCGGTTGAAGGCGTCGACCACCTCCTGGCTGCCGCGCAGGGCGGACCAGAAGGTGATGTGTGTGGTGCGGCCCGTGCCGGCCGACGAGGCTCCGTTCCCTCCGCTGCAGGCGCCCACGGCTCCTGTCAGCGGTACGGCGGCCATCGCGGCGAGCACGGAACGACGATCGGGTCGTCCGGGCATGGCGCCTCCCGCGGCTCCTGCGTGTCCGCGTCCCTGCGGACACGACTGTTCGGGACACGGGAATACTCGATGCTGTCGACCCAAACGGTCAATAGATCGATCAGAAGAAAAACAAACGCTCAAACGCTCATTGATCTAGGTTCACCGGTCGGGGGAGCCGACCCCGTCCGTGCCGTCGGCCCGCCGTGTGGAGCCGCGCACCATCAGCCGCGGCAGCAACTCGACGCGGCGCGCGGGCTGTTGCCCGCCCTCCCGGAGGCGCCGCGTCAGCAGTTCGGCGGCGGCCCGGCCTACCTCCGCCTTTGGCGGGGACACCGCGGTCAGCGGAGACGTGCCCAGCGCGGCCACCACGTCGTCGTACGCCACGACCGAACAGTCCTCGGGCACCCGCACCCCGTCGTCCGCCAGCCGCTGTACGACCATCAGCGCGTCCACGTCACTGTGCAGCACCATCGCGGTCGCCCGCACCCGGCGCAGCAGCCGCGGCAGCTCCACCGTCTCGTCCGCGGTGTACGGTCCCTCGCGCCCCGCCTGCTCGGAGATCAGCGCCCACGCCCACTCCTCCAGCAGCGGATGGGTCTCGGCGATGCTCGTGAAAGCGGCCCGCAGCGTACGGGCCGTCGGGCTGTCCTCGCGGGTCGCGAAGACGATCCGCCGATGGCCGAGCCCCACCAGGTGCTCGACGGCGAGGTGCGCGCCGTACCAGTGGTCCGAGCAGACCGAGTCGAGGGTGTGCGCCACGCTGCCCCGCCGCGGCCTGCGCTCCATGAGCACGGTGGGCACCTCCAGCTCGGCCAGCCAGCCGTGGTCGGCGAGCTCCGTCGCCAGGGTGTGCCAGCGGGGCGCGAGCAGCAGACCGCGGGCGCCGTCGGCCAGCGCCCGCTCCACCAGCGGGCGTTCGGCGCCGGCCACCTGGGGGGCGATGTGCAGGGCCATGCGCATCCCGGCCTCCTCCAGCGCGGTGCGGGCGCCGTGCAGCGTCTCGGTCAGGTACGAGTGGCGCTCCGGCACCACGACGGCCACCCGGTCGCCGTGGGCCAGGTCGTTCGCGGGGATCTCCTGCGCGGGCAGCGTCGAACGCACCACGCCGTGTCCGCGGCGCAGTCTGCCCTCGCGGGTCAGCTCCTCCACGTCCCGGCGCACCGTCACCACCGAGACCTGCAATTCGTCGGCGAGGTCCCGGACCCGCGCGGCCCCGCGGGCCTGAACGGCCGCGAGAATGCGCTGACGCCTGCGATCGACCGGTTCCCGCACTGTGCTCCACCCCGAATGTTCGTTTGAACGATTCGGGCCATCATAACGATCGGCTCGCGGCGCCGTCATGGCGCGGGCGAGTGCAGCTGTCCGTTCGGGTCCTTGATCGCCTCGGGGGAGTCGTTGATGGAGGCGCTTCGTCCTGCTCAACGGCGACATCAACACTAGCCCGCCGGCCGGGCCGAGGTTCCCGCTGATGACTTGTACCGCGACACCGATGCCGATCGTGGTGGTGTCGAACTGACCGCTGCCCTTCGCCGTCACGCTGCCGTCAAAGACGGTGCCTGGCGCGCTGCTCGCGCAGCGGGATCACGCCGCGGTGATCGCTGCACCGGCGAGCGCTTCGACACGGCGCTGCATCAGGGGACGGGCGAAGCGGTAGCCGGGTCGCCTCGCTTTTCGTGGAGATTTACGGAGCGTCCCTCGTGTCGATGGTATCCATGTCCACTATGTCTACCAGTTGCCGCATGAGTCTTTGAGAGAGTTCCGAACGGGTTGTAATCGCTCGCTGAAAACTGGCTTCAGCTCGTTCATAACAGTCATTCCAACTCTCGTCCTGGCGATCTAGATAAGTCAACCGGATCACGTCCGATGTAGCTTGGTCCAAAGCATCAAGAATCAGGCGTTGATCGCCAGACTTCACTCTGATTAATTGATCCTCTGACGTTCTAATTCTCCTCGCTGCTTGCGGTCGACCGACGCGAATATTTCGCGTTCTACCAGGGTCTCCCTGCCTTTGCCAAGGCCGGTCGGCGCTATAGCCGGCGCCGCGAATATTTATCCCATCGGTGATGGCTTCGTATATTTCCGTAGTGACCGATGTTCGCGCCAGTGCTGTAACGGAGCGAAAATTCTCTACATGAACCTGGGCATATTTAATGTCCTCTAATGCTCGTTCTATCAGATGACACCAGTCACCTACTACGCGCCGTATTCTGGCGACGCGGGCAACCTGTGCCCTTTGGCGTTCATGTTTTTCAGCCGCGTGGGCCTCTAGCTGGGCCCGTTCTTCAGCCCGCTGGCGTTGCAGCTCGGCGTCAAGCCGCGCTTGCTTCTGTGTCTGCAAGGGGCCCCAATATGCGGCAGCCGCTGCAACCACAGCACCCCCAAGGGCCCCGAGCAATCCATAGACAGCATCTGACATGAATGGATCCCCCGTTTTCACCCCGATGCAACAGCTGACGGTCACCAAGTATGCTCCAAATGTCGGCTTGCGTGGTAGGCGGGGAACAGAAACAACGGAGTGCGTCTTGCCGTGCTGTCAGCAGTGGCGTCGCGGATTCTCGGTCATCAGGGCCAGGAACGCGGGGTCGGCGCTGCAGTCGGGCAGATCGGTGCGACCAGCTGCCGCCAGGACGCCTGGTCTTCAAAGCCCAGAGGTCTCCGAGCAGCAGCAATGTGCTCCTCACCACGACTCCGTCCGTCCGATTCATCCCATAAGAGGATGTGCAGAGACAGAACTTCAGCGTCAGACAGGGGCAACGCGGCCGTACTGCACCTCAACGAGTGACAGGACCACGCGGCCCGGAGCCGACCGACCGCGTCACGCGCCGGACGCGAGCGTCGTGAGATCGAGGACGGTCTTCCCACGGTGCGGGCCCGCCGCCACGGCCGCGTGCGCCCGCGGCGCACGGTCGGCCGGGAACACCGCCTGGACCGGTACGCGGAACCGCCCCTGTATCGCCAGTTCCGCGGCGAATGCCAGCCCGTGGCACCCGTCCGGCTGGCCCCCGTAGCGGCCGAGCGAGAGGCGCACCCCGCGGCCGGGACCCGTGAAGTCGGCGAGCGTGACCACGGAGTCCCGGCTGCCGGTGAGCGCGACGAGTTCGTTCAATGAGCCCTTCCCGGCCACGTCGAGGCCGCGGTCGATACGCGGGACGCCGAGGGCGCGGACCCGTTCGGCCAGGCCGGGACCGTAGGCGACCGGCGTCGCTCCGAGAGAGGCCAGGAAGGCGTGGCTGCCCGGTCGGCCCGTCGCGAGCACGCGTGCCCCTCGCGCCACCGCCAGCTGCACGGCGATGCTTCCGACACCGCCCGACGCCCCGTCGATCACGAGTGTCGTGTCCTGTTCCCCGGTGAGGCCGAGCAGGTCCAGGGCCCGGGTCGCCGTCTCGACACCCGTCGCCGCAGCACCCGCCTCGTCCCAGGACCACGCGTCCGGCTTCGCCGCCCAGAACGCCAGCACCGCGAACTGTGCGCTCGCCCCGCCCAGCCGGGCGACGTCGACCGCTCCGAACACCTCGTCGCCGACCGCGTGGCCTGTGACGCCCGGACCGACCTCGTCGATCACCCCGGCCGCGTCCACCCCGGGGACGTGCGGCAGGGCGAGACCGTCACGCGAGGGCGAGTCGCCGGCCCGCAGTGCGAGGTCGACCGGAGACACTCCCGCCGTGCGGACGGCGATCCGTACCTCGCCCGGACCCGCCTGCGGCTCGGGCACGGTTCCGATGCCGAGTACCTCAGGGGGACCGAACCGTTCGAACCGAACCGCGCGCATGGTGCACCTTCCCTGCCCGGACCGTCCGGGCGTCGGCACACGGTAGACATGGAGGTGGAGCAGCTGGTCCGGATCAGGTCGAAGTGAGAGGCGCGGCAAGCACAGTGACTCGGAAAACACGCACGGACGCGGAAGACAACCGCCGACGTATCCTCTTGGTCGCCCGCGCCTCCTTCGCCTCCGAAGGACTCGACCTGCCGATGCGGGAGATCGCCCGCCGGGTCGGCCTGGGCATCGCCACCGTCCACCGGCACTTCCCCTCACGCGCCGACCTGGTCACCGCGGCGCTCACCGAGCACGTCGCGGCCTGCCGCGCGGACATGCGGGCCGCCCTCGACGACCCCGAGCCATGGCGAGCGCTCAGCGGTGTCGTCCGCCGCTTCGCCGAGCACCGGCTGCGGGACCGCGGGCTGAACGAGGCTCTGTTCGGCTCCCATCCGGCGGCCGCCGCCTTCGCAGCGGACCGCCGCGAGCAGTCACGGGCGCTGCGCCGCCTCGTCGACCGGGCCCGCGCCGCCGGCGTCGTCCGGGACGACATCGGCGTGGACGACGTACGCATCTGCCTGGCGGCCATCGCCTCCTACCGCCTCACCCGGCCCGCCGCCGGCCTCCACCGCCTCGTCGACCTCCTCCTGACCGGACTGACCGGCCTGCCGGGGGACCACCAACTCCTCGCGGACAGCGCGCAGAGCCCGCCCGTGCAGCCATAGCGCTGTGCCGCATCGGGCCGCCTCCCCGCCGACGCTCCGCCGCTCCCGAGCGAGAGCTGCCTATCGGCGGGAGCACACGAAACTGTCGGCGCTGTCGGGGTTCCCGGCCAGGTACCTCGGCCAGCGGGGGTATGCGCACAGCGGCCGGGTCCTGCCGTCGCGCGTGTCGGTCACGACCGGGGACAGAGGTGCGCGTTCGTGTTCGGACCACTGCTCGATCGCGGTGACCGAGTCCCAGCCGGGGGCGAACGCGGGGGTGCCGACACTCGCGTGGTTGGCACCCGGCACGAGGTAGTACCGCATGAACTCCCGTGCCGTACGCGGCCCCACCGTGTCGGTCACCCGCTCGTAGTAGTCGTTCGTCGAACGGTGCGAGACCAGTTCGTCGGCGGCACCGTGTAGGAGCAGGAGCTTTCCACCGGACCGCGCGAACGGCCGAAGGTCCGCGTCGTTGAGGTCCTGGATCTGGGACAGCCGGCTGATACGGGGGAGCCACTTTCCCGGATGTTCCGGGTCGACGGCCAGGGGACTGTGACCGGGGTCGCGCGTCAGGAAGTGCTTGACCCACTGGTCCCAGTACTGCATTCCGTATCCGCTGGTGAGAGGCATCGCTACGGCGGGTGCGGTGGTGCCGAATCCCAGCAGCGGTGTGCGCATGTCGGCACCGGAGAGGAACGGGAACCCGGGATAGGCCTCTTCTCCACTGGCCACCTCGTACGGCCACTTCCACGGCGACGAGAGGGCGGTGACCGAGGCGAGCTGGCGGTCCGAGAGACAGGCCGAACCGGTGTCGCCGCCGCCCGGGCAGCGCAGCCTCTCAGGTGGGAAACGGCAGCCCTCCGGGTTCGAGACGATCCTGTCGGCCAGTCCGTCCCGAGCGTCGCAGGCCCGGATGACGCTGTCGTACAGCAGCCCCTGCTTCGCGGGCCCGGGGAAGGCGCCGGGCCGTGCCAGCAGCCGCGTCACGTGTCCCAGGTAGAGGATCTCGGCGAGGTTGTTCCATGCCGGGAACGCCGAGATCACGCCGTCGAAGGCGCGGGGCCAGCGCTGCACGACGGCCAACGCCTCGCGGCCGCCGGTCGACCCGCCCGCGAAATACACGTGACCGGGGCTCGCCCCATAGCCCCGTCGGATCAGGAACTGCGCCGCGTCATGGGTCTTCTTGAGCGCGTCGCCGGCGGAGAAATTCCGGAGTGCTTCGTCGTCGAGGGCGAACGAGCCGTCCAGTGACGAGACAGGATGCTTGGCGGGGTCCGCCTGATGCCCGGAATCGCCGGCGTACGTCGCATACCCGCGTGCCAGCGGGGTCCGCACGCTCTGCAGTCCGAAGGGGACGTTCGCGCGAACGTCGGGGACGGTGCCGTTGTAACCGCCACCGCCGAACATCATGGATCTGCGGGTCCACTCCAGAGGCAGAGCGACGCGCATCCGGATATCGGGTGCCGACGGGTCGGCCGGGAAGAGTGCCGCATCGACGCGGCAGTACGTGACGCTCGTACCGCTGATGGTCTCCGACACCTCGGAAGCGTCCTTCACCCGGCCGCCGCCGGTGGGCAGTGAGATCACGGACGCGGGTATCGCTGTCCCTGCCAGCGCCTCACACCTCACAGCGGCGACGGTGGAGCTGGCCGTGCCCGGGTGTGCGTTGGGTGTGGTGGCGAGAAGTGCGGCGACGGCGGCGAGTGCCACACCGGCACGTACCCCGGCTCTTCGGGCGCTCCTGGGGTTCATGACTGTGTTCCTCCTGGTCTGCCGGCGTGGACATCGCGGAGAGGGGCGGCACCGCCCGGGCCCGTCATCGACCTCTCGCAGTCCATCAGGGCGTTGGCGCGCCGGTTCTCCGGTCGCGCAGTTCCGAGCGCCGCACCTTGCCCGCGGCGTCGCGCAGTGATTCGTGGACCAGCTCGATCGACCTCGGCACCTTGTGCCGGGAAAGCCGCCCGTCGAGGAAGAGCCGGATGTCGTCCGCCGCGACGCCGGCGCCTTCCGGCGTGTGGACGATCGCGTGCAGCCGATTGCCGGTGTCGGCATCGGGAAGACCGATCACGACCGCGGTCAGCACCTGCTCGTGTTCCACCAGCGCGGCCTCGATCTCCGCCGGATACACGTTGACCCCGCCCACGGTGATCATGTCCGACCGCCGGTCCAGCAGGTACAGGTAGCCGTCGTCGTCGAAGCGCCCCATGTCCCCGAGTGAGGACCAGCCGTCGCGCACGGTCGGCTCGGCGCCGATGTAGCGGTATGTGGCATCGGTCCCCGGCGTCACCCGCATATGGATCTCACCCGCGGTGCCCGGCTCGGTGATGTCAGCGCCGTCGGGATCGAGCAGCTTCATCTCACCCCACGTCACCCGCCCCACCGATCCGACGTGCTCAAGCCATTCGTCCCCGCCGAGAGTGCACCCCGCCTCGGCTTCCGTGCCCCCGTACAGCTCCCAGATCCGCTCGGGACCCAGCCATTCGATCCACCGCCGCTTCAGCCAGATGGGGCACGGTTCGGCGCAGTGCCAGACCGAACGCAGGGAGGCGAGCGTGTACCGGTCGCGGACCTCGTCCGGGAGCGCCACGATCCGGCGCATCATCGTGGGAACCAGATACACCCAGTCCACGCCGTGATCGTCGATCGCGGACAGGGTGCGTTCGGCGTCGAACCGGGTCAGCAGGACCACCGATCCGCCGAGGAAGATCGTCGAAAGAGCGGTCACGAACGGGGCGTTGTGGTGTAGCGGCGCCGTGATCAGCGCCCGTGCCCCGGCTTCGATTCCCCACATGCCGGTGTCGAAGCCGGACGTCACCGCCGGCCTGCCGGACAGGATGATCTTCGGGCGGCCGGTCGAGCCGCCGGAGGTCGGGGCCTTCCACGACGCGGCCACCGCCGGTTCCAGGTCGCCGTCGGGCTGTCGCCTGCCCAGGCCGTCCACGGTCACGGCCTTCGGGTGGCCGGCGAGCGTGCCGCCGGGTTCCGTGACCAGCACGGCGGGGTCTGCGAGTTCGAGGACCGCGTCGAGTTCCGCGGGCCTCATCCGCGTCGACAGCACCTGAGGGGTCGCCCCGGCCTTGTAGCACGCGAACACGGCCAGGACGAGGTCCGTCGAGTTGGGCAGCAGCAGGGACACGATCCGACCGGTGGTCGCCCCGGCGGCCAGCAGCCCCCGCGCGACCCTGTTGCTGCCGCGGTGCAACGCGCTCCACGTCAGTGTCGCGGTGCCGGCGCGCACCACCACGGTGTCCCCGAACCCGGCGGCGTACGCGCCGGGGATCTCGGACAGCGGGAATCCGTTCGGCGGCAGGAAGGTCACGGCTGTACCTCCAGGTCGGGCTGGACCGTCGTGGTCCGGGCGGTCTTCCTGTCCTCTCTGCGCAGTGCCCCGTGCAGGGCCACCGCGAGTGCGCCGCCGGCGAGGGACGTGGCGATGACGACGGGGAAGCCGGAGGTCGGATCACCGGAGTCCGACTCGGCGAGCCCGAACAGGTACGGGCCCACGAATCCGCCGGTCAGACCGATCGTGTTGATGAACGCCAGCCCGGCGGCCGCCACGATTCCCGACATCCGGGCCATGGCGACGGACCAGAAGATCGGCAGGGTGCCGAACGTGAGGGCGGACATGACACCGATCAGCGCGATGCGCACGCCGGGCGAGGAAACCGTCAGGAAGACCGCCGCGACCAGGGCGGGCGCCGCGGCGAGGACGCCGATGGTGAGGGACTCGCGCGGGACGCGGCGGAAGACCACCGGCATCACCAGCACGCCGATCATGCCTCCGACCCCCGTCACGCCGCTGAGGAGACCGATCAGGAACGACCCGCTCACATCCAGCGACTCGATGATCGAGGGCACGTTGAACGTCACCCCGTTCATCGTGATCTGGTTGAGGAAGTAGATGACCCCGATGAGCAGGATGAACGGCCGCCCGAACGCCTGCCCCATGGTGCCTCTGAGGGTGTGCCCGGTGTCCGGACGAGATCCCCGGCCGGCCTGCTCGCTCAGCGCCGCCGCCTCCTGCGCGGTCAGCCATGTCGCATCGGCCGGCACCTCTGGCAGGGCGGCCAGGACGACCAGCCCGATGCCCATGGTGATCAGTCCCTCGACCAGGAACATCCACTGCCAGCCGTGGAGTCCGCCCAGATCGTCCAGCTCCATCAGGGCGCCGCCGAGCGGACCGCCCAGGAGCAGACCGAGTGTGGGAGCGAGGTAGACGAAGCCGACCGCGGTGGCACGGTCCTTCTGCCCGAACCACCGGGTCACCATGAACATCATCGCCGGATAGAGACCGGCCTCCGCCGCACCGAGCGCCATCCGCCCGAGATAGAAGGTGACGTCGTCCTGGATGAACATCATGAGCGAGGTGACCGCGCCCCAGCTCAGAGCGATCCGCGCGATCCAACGGCGGGGCCCGATCCGGTACATGACCAGGTTGCTCGGGACCTCGAAGAGCGCGTACGTCAGAAAGAAGAGGCCGGCGCCGAGGCCGAAGGCGGCCGCACTGATGTCCACGTCCGCCTGCAGGTGGGTCTTGGCCAGCGCGATGTTCGTCCGGTCGACGTAGGACATGAAGTAGGCGAGGCACAGGACCGGGAGCAGCCGCAGCATCGCCTTTCGGACGGCGACGGTGTACAGACCGCCGGCGGCAGGAATCGACATCCTTGTCACTCCCCATGAAGTCAGGCCCGGACGCGGGCGCTTGCGCGGTCGAAAGTCGGGTCACCACGGTGTGCCGTGGGGCGAGGGTAGGGCCGCGCACGCCCGCCATATGATGGAAAGCCCCTCCACTCATGACGAAGCAGGGGTGTATGAATCCACCACCCGGGTCCTTTGCGGATCGGTCCTCCGCGGGTCGGCCTTCCGCGGATCGGTCCTCCGCGGAGCCGTCGACGGCCCGGACCCGTTCCGACGGGGCCGACACCGACACCGGTGCCGATGTCGGCGCCGAAGGCGAACTGGCCGCCTACCGGCTGCGCCGTGAACGCGAACTCAACAGCCTCTACACGACGGCCCGCTCCCTGACCGCGCTCGGCGAGGTCGACGAGGTCCTGCACCTGATCGTGAGGCACGCCCACGAGCTGATCGGCAGCGACTTCGCGTATCTGTCGCTGCTGGACGCGGAGGGGTACCTCGCCGTGAGAGCGTCCGCCGGCACGATCTCGCCGGAGTTCTCATCGGGCCGGCTGCCGCCCGGAACGGGCCTCGGCGGGCGGGTGATCGAGTCCAGGGCTCCCTTCTGGGTCAGCAACTACCGGCAGGCCCGAGCCCTGCCGCACGACCCCACGTTCGACCTGCTCGTGCCACGCGAAGGGCTCATGGCGCTGCTGGGCGTACCGCTCATGGTGGGTGACCGGGCCATCGGCGCCCTGTTCGCCGCCGACCGCACCGAGCGTCCCTTCGAGAACGACGAAGTGGCCCTCTTCAGTGCCTTCGCCGGCCATGCCGCGGTCGCCCTGGACAACGCGCGGCTCTACGAGGAGACCCGCGTCTCGCTGCGGCGCCTGGAGGACGCGTACCGCACGATCGAGGACCAGGTCACCACCATGGAACGAGCGGCGGCCGTCCACGAGGCCCTGACGCACGTGGTGCTGACGGGCGGCGGGCCCGGTGACATCGCGCAGCTCCTGGTCGAGCATCTGCGGGGCACGGTGACGGTCCGGGACCGGGACGACGAGGTCCTCACGATCCGCTTCCCCCGAGCGCGGGACGGCGATCCGGACCGGAACGAACGTCCGGACGTGCCGGGCGACTTGGCTCCGGACGCGCCTGGGGGCACCGCGCGGGACATGCCTGCGGATGTGTTCCGGAGCGTGTGCGAGGAGGCGCGGGACACCGGGCGGTGTGTCTCGGTGCGAGGGGCGGACGGCTGCTTCCGCAGCGTGGTGGCCGTCCGGCCCGGCGGAAACCACTTCGGCTTCCTTTCCCTGGCGCGCCGTGCCGCGCCGGAGCCCGCGGACGTCCGCATGCTGGAGCGCTCGGCCCAGATCATGGGCCTGCTGTTCCTCATGCGCGACGCCCACGCCGAGGCGGAGGAGCGGGTCCGCGGTGAGCTGCTCATGGAACTCATGTCCCGCTCGCCGCTGCATCCGGCCCAGCGCGACCGGGCGCTCGCCCGCGGCGTCGACGTCGACCACCTCGACGTCCTGGTGGTGGCCGACTGCCCCGAACGACCCGTGAGTGAAGTCGTCCGGCACTTGAAGCCCCTGTCGACCGAGCTGTCAGGACTGGCGGGCGAGTACCTGGGCCGGGCGACGATGCTGCTGCGTGCCGACGACGTGGAGGAGGTCGCGCGCACACTGCACCGCAGGCTGCGGCGCACGCTCGGTGTGCCCACGCTCGTGGTCGCCGACCGGATCGCGGGGGAGCGGTCCCGCGCGTTCACGCTGACCGAGCGCTGCATCAAGGTGATCCGCGCCCTGGGCGAGAACGACCGTGGGGCCGGCGCCCGGCAGTACGGGATGTACGCGCTCGCCTTCGACCCCGAACGCTCGGGCGACCTCGACCGGTTCCTCGACGACAGCATCGGCACGCTGCTGGAGTACGACCGACGACGGTCGACCGACCTCGTGGCCACGGCGTCCGCCTACTTCGCCCACTCCGGAAACCTGAGCCGGACGGCTCGCGCCCTGCACGTGCACCTGAACACGCTGCTGAAGCGCCTCGACCGTATCGGGTCCCTGCTCGGTGAGGACTGGCGCTCGCCGGACTCGGCGCTGCGCCTCCATCTGGCCCTGAGACTGCACGGGTTGAAAGCGGTGGTCGAGGGGACCCCGCCGGACACCGGCGGTTGATCCGAGCAGGGCAGGGCGAGTCGGAGCGGCCGGTCGAGGAGTAGTCGAGGAGCAGGAGTCCGTCGAGCAGGCTCATGTCCCTGTCGGAGGCGCTATGCGGCGGGTGGCGGCATCAGGCCGCTGATGGTCGCGGTGAGGATGCGGGCGAGGCGGGGTTCGACCTCCAGAACGGCGTGGGCGAGACGAGGATCGCTGCGGTAGAGCTCGGCGATCTCCGGGCCCGGTGTCGCGATCTGCCAGAACGCGCCGGCGAGTGCGACGGCGGTGGCGATCACGTCGAGGGCACCGGCACGGTCGAGCAGGGGCAGCCGCTCGTCCAGGGCGGTGAAGATGTCCTCGCGGGCGGCGAGCGTGGCCAGCTTGAAGTCGCGTACGGCGTCGACCGAGACGTTGCGTTCCAGGTTGAGCGGTGCCTGGGCGAGCAGGTCGCAGAACATCCCGCGCTCCGCGAGTGACGCCGCGAACGCCTGCGCCACGGCCGCCGGACCGGGTTCCTCGATCTCCCGCAGCCTCGCGGACAGGGCCGGCGCCCATTCCTGCCAGCCCGCCGCGGTGAGCCGCAGGAAGATCTCCTCGCGCGTCTCGAAGTACCGGAGCAGTGCCGACTTGTGCATCCCCGCCCTGGCGGCGATGTCCGTGAGGGTGACCTGCCTGATGCCGTGCTCGGCCCCGAGGGCCCTGGCCGCGTCGAGGATGGCGGCCTCGCGCAGCCGCTTGGCTTCGGGGGAACGCGCGCGCTGGAACTCCGAAGGGGTCATCGCACGATCTTAGCGGAACGCGGTTGCGTTATTAGCGCAACAGTGTTTTGCTAAGTGCATGCAGCAGACATGGTTCATCACCGGCTCCTCCCGCGGCCTCGGCCGCGCCCTCGTCCGTGCGGCACTCGAAGCCGGCGACCTCGTCGCCGCGACCGCCCGCGACCCCGAACAGCTCGCCGACCTCGTCGCGGACTTCGGCGACCGGGTACGGCCGATCCGACTGGACGTGACCGACCCCGAAGCCGCGCGCTCGGCGCTGAGCGAGGCGATACAGCACTTCGGCCGTATCGACGTACTGGTGAACAACGCCGGCTACGCCAACGTGTCGCCGATCGAGACCACGGACGACGCCGACTTCCGTACGCAGTTCGAGACGAACTTCTGGGGCGTGTACAACGTCACCAAGGCGGCCCTGCCGATCCTGCGCGAGCAGAAGGCGGGCCTGGTCGTCCAGATCTCCTCGATGGGCGGCCGGGTGGGAGGCAGCCCCGGAATCGCCTCATACCAGGCGGCGAAATTCGCGATCGACGGCTTCAGCCGTGTGCTGCGCACCGAGACGGCTCCGCTCGGGGTCAAGGTGCTCGTCGTCGAGCCGAGTGGCTTCCGGACCGACTGGGCGGGTTCCTCGATGGCCGTCCACGCGATCCCGGAGGCGTACGCGCAGACGGTCGGAGCCATGAACACACGCGTCCGCCAGAGCGCCGAAGGGCCGGCGGGTGACCCGGTCCGGGCCGCCGAGATCCTGGTCCGGGTGGCCAAGCGCCAGGACATCCCGGACCACCTGCCGCTCGGCGTGAACGCGGCCGAAGGATCCATCGGACTCGACGAGCGGCTCCTCGCGGAGGACCGGAGGTGGCGCGAGGTCAGCCGTTCCGCGGACTTCGCCGAGCCCTACCCCGTCCCGTTCCCGCCCGACCGGGCGACGGCCTGAGCGCTGATGGGCACAGGACGGCCGCCCGGGAGAACGGCGTCCCGCTCGCTCCCGGCGGCCCGGCCACCGCGAGACGCCCGGTCGGCAGCCCGGTCAGATGCCCGTCACCTTGCTGCTCGCCGAGATCTCGTACACCAACGTCACCGTGCGGCGACCACCGGAGGGGACCGTGACGTTCCAGCGGGCGATGCCCTCGGCGTCGAGGACGTCGGGCGCAGGGGAGCAGACTTCCCGACGGACGCGGATCTCGACCCCCGAGACCTCGGAGACGGGCACGCGCTCCCGCAGGACGACGACTCGCTCTCCGTGGTCCCCCGGGGCGGCGAAATGGGACAGATGCAGGCGCACCGTGCGGGTGACCACCGTGCGCTGGGACATTCCGGCCGAGGTACGGGACTCCTCGGTGTGCCGGACCACCCGGAAGTCGTCGGAGCTGCCGAAGGCCAGCTCGACGGGTGCCCCGGGAGCCGCGAACTCCAGCGTTCCGCGGCCGGTGAAGCCGCTGCCCCGGACCAGGTCGACGGGGCCCGCGAGCAGGGCGTGCCCGGACCTGTTGTCGAACCGCACCACCCGGGTGACCAGCGGGGAGAGTTCGGGCGAGCAGGCGTACTCGGTGCCGGCCGCCGTGCTGAAGGCGGAGAGCGGTACCCGGTGGGCGCGGCCGTCGCCGGGGACGGACACCGGCGCGGGGGCACGGAACACCCGTGTCTCACCGTCGTCGTCGACGCCCGGCAGACCGAGCACGGGGGCCGGGCCGAGGTCCCCGATCTCCTCCTCCCTCAACTCGACGTCGACCGTGCGGCGTTCGGCCGACGAACGGTCCCGCAGGGTCAGCCTGTCCTGGCCCAGCCGCGGCGGCTCGGTGGCCAGAGCCGACCGGGCCGTCGAGAGCGTCAGGCGTACGTCCGACCAGTCCTCGCCGGTCCGTTGCCAGACCACCGCATCCGTTTCGAGCGTCAGCGAGTCGCCGTCGAGTACCGCCCGGTAGGCGGGTCGCCACAGCGCGCACGGCAGGAGATGGCTCAGGCGCAACCCGGCCGGCCCCGCGGTCTCGGCCTCCACGGTCAGCTCGACATGGGCCACCAGTTCGGTGGGCGTGTCCTCCGCGAGGTGCAGGGCATGCCGCGCCTCGCGGAGTTCGACGCCGAGCGCCGCCAACCTGCTCTCCGTGGCACGCAGTTGCTCGCCGTACGTGTCCCGCCCGGCGTCCGCGCGGTCCAGTTCGGTTGTCCACCGGGGCCCGTCGACGGCACCGGAGCCCGCGCTCCGGCCGATCTCCCGCAACAGGTCGGCGGCCAGTCGCTCCAGCAGATCGAGACGGACGAGGAGACGATCGCGTACCCGGCCCAGGTCGCGTTGCTCCTCCTCCAGCGAATGCACGCGCCGGCGCAGCGCCGAGTCGTCGGCGGGGGACGGCCCGGGGGCCCGTGGCGCCCAGGTGCGTACGATCCGCGCGTCGAGGACCGTGGCGGGGTGCCCGGTGGTCAGCTCGGCGTGGAGCGAGCGGTCGACGGTCAGCGCGCTGACCGGGCCGAGCCGCAGCCGCTGGACGCCGGGCCCGAGATCGAGGACGGCGCCGCGTTCGACGAGGGAGCGGTCCTCCAGGCAGGTGACGGCGGTGACGGGCAGGGCGATCGGCTGCGCATCGGTGGACATGGGGTGGGTCAGCTCCTGCGGTTGCCGTCGACCAGGGCCTTGCCGGCCGGGATGCGTATCTCGTAGCCGCCGTCGAGCGTGGCGGAGCCCCCGGCGGGCAGCTCCACCCGCCGGACGCGGGTGCCGGGGGCGAATGTGTCGGGCCCCGCACCCTCTTCCGGGGTCGTCCACTCCGCCCGTTCTTCGATGCGGATGTCGGGGTCGGAGGTGACCGGTACCCGCTCGCGCACCTCGACGGCGACCGGCCGTGCCAGCCGGTTCACCAGCTCCACGTGGACGCGGTGGTCGAGCACGGTGGTGGTGTTGCGCAGCCCCGCGGTCGACTCGCGCAGTTCCGTGCGGCGGGTGACACGGATCGCCTCGGCCGGCCCGAGCCCGACCCGGCGCGTCCCGCCGGGAGCTAGTGTCGGGAGCGCCGTGGTCAGGAGGAAGTCGTCGTCGGCGGTGACCTCCACCGGTCCGGCCAGCAGCGCCTGATCGGTGGCGTTGGAGAGCACCAGTGTGGTGTGGACGGTCTCCTCCACGGACGGTACGCAGAGGTACTCGGTCCGCAGACCGACCGGGATCTCGGTGATGGTCACCGTGTGCCAGGTGCCGTCCGACGGGATGTCGGTGCGCGCGTGCGCGTCGAAGCGGTGGTCGAAGGAGCCGGCCGACTCGCGGGGCCGCACGGCGTGGCCGGGCAGCGGCAGCGATGCCACGGACTCGGCGTCGCGGCGACCCTCGGCGGCCACCGGGTCGAAGGACGAGTCCGGGAAGAGCAGGCCTCTGCGACCGGCCGGCTCCTCGGGACCGGCCAGGACGAGGCCGGCGTAGTCGAGTTCGGCGCCGGCGGGGTGCGGTGGGCCTACGGGTGGAGGCGCGGCCGGCATCGCACTGCCGGGTGCCGCGGGGGCCGGCGGGCCGCCGGGAGCCGACGGCAACTTGCCGACCGAGCGCGAGCTGCCGGGAGCCGGGGGAGGCGGGGCGCCGTAGGCCGGCTGGGGCATGTGCGGCGCGGGAAAGCAGGCCGCCGGTGCCGGTGCCGCAGAACCGTATTCCTGAAGTGGCGGTGGCGGGGGCGGTGGCGGTGCTGATACCGGCGCGGGTGGGGGAACGGCTGTGGAGAGTGCCGCGGTGTCGTACGCCGGAACGGCCCCGCCGGCCGCGGGCGGCGTCACCGACGCCTTCCGCGCGGCGGCCGAGGGGACGCGAAGGCCCGACGTGCGAGGGGCTGGGGTGCGGGGCGCCGCGATGTCGTACCCGGTGAACAGATCGGACAGCCCGGCGGGAGGCTCCCGCCAGCCGGACGGCGCGGGAGCCGGCTGACGACGACCGATCCGGATCGAACGCAGCCGGGGCAGATCGGTGCGGCGGCGAAGGTCCGCGGTGGCCAGGGAGAGGCGTACGGCGTTCCAGTCCTCGCCGGTCCGCTGCGCCACCGAGGCGCGCAGCACCAGCCGGCCGCTGCCGTCGCCCTGCCGGTGTTCCAGCCGGTAGGCCGGGATCCAGAGGGCGCCGGGCACTTCGTACTCCAGCTCCAGTTCCACCTCGGGGTCCTGCTCCGCGGCCTGTCCCTCAGGTGTGCGGCCGAGGGTCACCAGGGCCGAGACCGTGGTCGACAGATGCGCCGGGGGAGCGTCGGTGGAGGAGCGGGCCAGGGCGTCCACCGCGACGCGCAGGTCGTGCTCGGCACGAAGCAGTGCTTCCTCCGCCTCGTCGAGCCGGGCGTGCAGAGCGGCCAGCCGCGCGTCCACGAAGTCGGACAGTTCCAGCCACGCGTCGACCGGAGTGGGACGGGGCGGGTCGTCGCGCTTGCGGGCGGGCGGTATCGGACGGAGTCCGCGGACCTCCTCGACCAGACCCAGCGTCCGGTCCCGGCGCGCCCGCGCCGCCGCACACTCCTCGTGCAGTCGCTCCACCTCGCGCTCCACCTCATGAGGCGCGGCGACGTCGTTCGGTACGGAGTCGACCTCGACCCGCGCCTCGACCACCCGCATCCCGGAGGTGCCGACGACGCGGGCCGTGAGGGAGCCGGGGCCCAGTGCCCGGGGCAGCCCGGTGATCCGCACCCTGCCGTCCGCCGGCACACCGCCCCGCGCGACGCGCCGGCAGACCGCGCCCTGTGCGTAGACCACGACCGAGTCGAGTGCCGAGTCCCAGCTCTGTGTCGCCCCAGCCTTCAAGTGCTCCCCCTGGCGGTGTTCCTGGCTGTGTCCGTACGGCCGCCCGCGTCCGTAGCGCTGACAGCGTACGCCTGACGAGGTACGCGTCCTGAGACGGCCGGTGAGCAGGCCGGCGCGTGGGCAGGTGCGCAGGTGAGTACGGGGACGACGGACCGGATGAGTACGCCGACTCAGGGCTTCGGGCGGTCCCGAGGCGATGATGAATCCCGTCGCTCCACTACCGAGTTGCTCCACTACCGAGTCGCTCCACCATCGAGTCGCTCCACCTCGGTCATCGATCCGCCGCCCGAACGCAGGAGTCGCGTGTTCAGTCGCACAGCAGCCGCCGTCGTCCCCGCCTTCGGGCGTCTGACGACCTCCACCGACGTCAGCAGCCTCCCGGCCCCGGCGGTCCTCGTCGCCAACCACACCTCGCCCGCGGACCCCGCCGTCATGCTGGCCGCCCTGCGCTCCATGGACATCGAACCGGTCGTCCTCGCCACCGCCGGACTGTGGCGCGTACCCGTCCTGCGGTACCTCCTGGACCGGGACGGCCATGTCCCCGTGCACCGCCGTACCTCGCGAGCGGCGGACTCCCTGGACGCGGCCGCGGCGGCGCTCGCTGCCGGCCGCCACGTCCTCATCTACGGTGAGGGCCGGCTTCCGAGCCGGACGGACGCCGCCGAAGCCGCGCCCGAACCCTTCCGCAGCGGCCCCGCGCGGCTCTCCCTGGCCTCCGGCGCCCCCGTCGTTCCGATCGGCCAGGCCGGAGCGCGCCGGATCGCCTCCGGCAGCCGTGCCAAGCACATCGCGGGCTTCCTGACGGCACCGGCCCGCCGCCCGCGCCTCCACGTCCACGTGGGCGCGCCGCTCCACCTGCCCGCCGGGATCGAGGCGGCGAACGCGTCCACGCACCAGGCCGTCGTGTCGGCCTGGCGCGTCGCGGCCGGACGCCTGCTCGAACCGGCGGCTCTCACTCGCTGACGGGCCTCGTCCGCGAACGCTTGAGCCTGTCCGGCGTCCGAGGACGAGCCCACGCGTTCCGCGCCGTCGTGAGCGCCCGGCCCCGGTAGGTGCGCAGTTGACTGCGGGAGAGCCGGGCGCGTTGTCCCCCGCCCGTCATCATGGCGTTGACCGAGGCCATCGGGTCACCTCCGACCGCCCGTGCGGCGAGGGCTCCGACCACCAGGGGGAGGATCACGACCGCGAGCGCCGAACCGGTGGTGACGGCGGTGCGGGTGGCGGAGCGCAGGGGGCGGGCCGGGGGCATGTCCTTGGTCATGACGACAGTTCAGCAGCCGTCGCCCGGCGGAGCATCGGACGACCTACTCAGCAAGCCCGGCCGACGTACTCAGTCGCGGGGCGTGGGGAGCGGGCGGAGCCGACGCGCCGCCCGCCGGGGAGGGGGTGGATCAGGAGGTCAGCCGGAAGGACTGGGCCGCCGAACCGGAACAGGTCTGCTGGGAGAGCTTCGCGCCGTTCGCGGTGGACGATCCGTCGACGGCCAGGCACTTGTTGCTGTGCCGCGCCACGAAGCGGTACTGCCCGGACGCGACCGACTCGGGGCGCCACTGCTGGTTGGTGCCGCCCGTGTAGTCCCACAGATGGACCTTGACGCCGTCCGCGGTCGCGCCGGCGCCGCCGTCCACGTCCCAGGACTTGTTGTTGTGCTGGTTGACGGCCTGGTAATAGCCGTCGCCGGTGGAGCGGAACTGCCACTTCTCGTTGGCGCCGTCACCGCACGACCACTGCTGGAGCAGGGTGCCGTTGGCGGTGCCCCAGTCGGTGGCGTCCAGGCAGGCCCCGCTGTTGGTGTTCGCCACCCGGTACCAGGCGCTCGTGTCGATCGGACCGGTCGGTTCGCCGCCGGAGGGGTTCCACACGAAGGTGGCGACCGCGCCGCCCGGCAGGGTGTAGGCCAGCGAGCGGCCGTTGTCGGTGAGGGAGAAGCGCTGCGTGCCGCCGGTGTTCACGACGTACGCGACGCGGGTGCCGTCCGGATTCTGGAAGGCGACGTTCTGGATGCCGCCTCCCGGGCTGGTGGAGCCGATCCGGGTGGCGCCGACCTTGACGAACTTGCTGATGTGGCCGAGCGAGTAGTACTCCGCGCCCCGGGTGACATTGCCGTTCGCGATCTCCACCACGCCGTTGCACCGGGTACCGCACAGGCCCTGGTGGGGGCCGCCGCTCTGGTTGAGGGCGAGGTTCCAGGTCACCACGGTCTCGCCGCCGTTGCGCATGTTCTGCACGACGAGGTTCTCGGCCTGCCAGCGCAGACTGTCGGCGAAGGTGCTCGCGGTGTTGTCGCTGTCGGTGCCGGAGCACTCGGTGAAGAAGACGCGCTTGCCGGTGCTGTGGACCTGCTGCTGGGCGGTGGGACTGCCGGCGTAGCAGTGGAAGGCGGCGCCGATGACCCGGCTGATCCCGTTCGTACGGGAGAACACGTCGAGCGGGTAGTTGGGGTGGTCCCAGTTGTGGTCGAAGGCGAGCAGGTTCGTCGGCAGGCCGGCCGCGGTCAGCCGCTGGTCCAGGACCCGGATGAAGTCGGCCTGCTGTGCCGGGCTCATCGACATCGAGGGGTAACTCGTCGGATTCTCGGGCTCGTTCTGCACCGTGAGGTCGGTGAGGGTGATGCCCTCCTGGCCGTACGCCTTGATGGCCTTGACCACGTAGTCCGCGTAGTCGCCGTAGTTCTCGGTCCGGAGGCTGCCGCCGTTGAGCGAGTTGTTCGTCTTCATCCAGGCGGGCGGCGACCAGGGAGTGCCCATGAACCGGATGGACGGGTTGACCGCGAGGGCCTGCTTGACGACGGGGATGATCTCCGCCTTGTCGCGGTCGATGGAGAACTGCCCGCGGGTGTCCTCGTAGGAGTAGGGGCTGCTTGAGGCGTCGAAGTCGGTGCTGGCGAGCGGCTGGCGCAGATAGGACAGGCCGATTCCGTCGCCCGAGGTGGAGAACAGCGAGCGCATCAGCTCGCCGCGCCGGTCCGCCGGGAGTCCCTGTACGAGGCGTGCGGACGCCCCGGTGACCGAGGCGCCGGCGCCGGTGTAGCGCTGGCTCCGCTGATTGCCGTCGATCCGTACGTCGGTGCCCTGCGGCGAGCCGTTGAAGGTGAGGGTGCCGTCGGAGCTGAGCTTGCGGGCCCCGTCCCCGGTGGTCACCCAGACCTGGGCGACCGGGTCGGCGGCGTGTGCGGTGCCGCCGCCGGTGAGCCCGAGCCCGGCGGCGGCGAGAGTCAGGGTCAGGGCGGCGGCCCCTGCCCGTGAGGAACGAATTCTTCGGAGACGGAGACATGACACGGGTGCGGCTCTCCTTCGGTCGATGACGCGTGGGGGACCCCGGCCGTCCCACCGCGCGGTCAGGGAGGCGGCGGGGCGGCCGGAGTTCGAAGGGGTAGTGCACGCGTGCCGCCAGACCGGGGTGGCGAGGCGGTACGACGGCGCCATGAAAGCACACCTACTAAACACTTAGTAAGTGGTCTGCATCACCCCGTGCGGAGCATGGTCAAGATCATGGGTGGGCCCGGCGGCGCAGCGTATGGTGAGCGGGTGACTGACCAGTCGGTAGGCCGAGCCGCTCGGGGGGCCCGTGACAGGCCCCGTGTCCCCCGCAGTCCCGAAGCCCGGCAGCGCCAGCGGGACATCCTGCACATCGCGATGGACACGTTCGCGGCGCGTGGCTACAACAACGCCTCCCTGGCGGAGATCGCGGACCGGGCGGGCCTCACCCAGGCCGGCGTCCTGCACTGGTTCCGCTCCAAGTCGCTGCTGCTGACCAGTGTGCTCGAACTGCGCGACGACACGGACATCGAACAACTCGGCACCGAGCGTCCACGGGGGCTGCGGTTCCTGCACCATCTCGTCGAGACCGCCCGGCGCAACGCCGAACGCGAGGGGATCGTCCGGCTCTACGCCGTGCTCTCCGCGGAGTCCGTCACCGACGACCACCCGGCCCAGGACTACTTCCGCAGCCGCTACGCCGGCCTGCGCGGCTTCGTCGCCGACGCCGTCACCGAGACATGCCGGCTGGGCGACGGCGAGGCGGACGCGGAGCGCGCGCTGCACGCGGCCAACGCGATCATCGCCGTCATGGACGGCCTGCAGATCCAATGGCTCCTCGACCCGGCGGCGGTCGACATGGCGGCTTCGACCGAGCTGGTCATCGACGCGGTTCTCGCCCAGCTGACCTCGTAACCGCCGTCCGGCGCGCGCCGGTCGGTCTCCGCCCCTTCGTGGAGCCGGACGTGAGCCGGGCGTGCACCGGGTGACAGGTCCCGGGTGTCGCATCCGCCGGGTTCAGCCCAGCGTCGCGCTGGCCGCACGGAGTTCGTCGAGCGCCGCCAAGGTGTAGCCCGCCAGTTCGTCCTCGGCGTCACGGTCGCCTTCGGACCATTCGGCGAACCCCCGCTTGAAGGCCAGGATGCCCAGTTCGCCCGCGAGGGCCGCCGTCGGGCCCGGGACACCGCGGGCGGTCAGGGCGCTCGCCATCGCGGCCGCGAGGCTGACGCTCTTGAGGACGTCGCGTTCCTGCAGTTCGGTGCTGGCGGCGACGGCCGCCTTGAGCCGTGGTGCCAGCTCGCGGTTCATCGGACCCATCGCGCCCGAGGCCCGCTCAAGACCGGCGGCGACCGCCTCCAGCGGGCTGGCCGTACCGGGTGCCTCGGCGATGCCCTCGGTCAGCAGCCGGCTCAGCGTCTCCTGCCCGGCGACCAGCAATTCGCGCTTGTCGGGGAAGTGCCGGAAGAACGTGCTCTTGGTGACTCCGGCGCGCTCGGCGATCTGCGCGACCGTCGTGGCGTCGTATCCCTGCTCGATGAAGAGATCGACGGCCGCCATGACGAGGCGTTCGCGTGCGCCCGGTTCCCATCGACCCATGTGCCGATCATACGTGACGGGACTCTTGTCCCATCACCCTGTACAGTGATGGGACAAGAGTCCCATCACTTGCGGGAGAGTTCCATGCGCGTTTTTGTCACCGGCGGCACCGGCCTGATCGGTACCGCGGTCGTCGCCGAGCTGCTCGGCAACGGCCACACCGTCCTCGCGCTCGTCCGGTCCGAGGCGTCGGCGCGGGCCGCCGAGGCAGCCGGCGCCGAGCCGCTCCGGGGAGGTCTCGCCGACCTGGACGTCCTGCGGACCGCCGTCGGCAGGACCGACGGAGTGGTCCACCTGGCGTTCCGCAACGACTTCAGCAGTCCCGAGGCCCTCGCCGCGGCGATCGCCGAGGAGACCACCGCCCTGACCACCCTCGGCGAGGAACTCGCCGGAAGCGACCGCCCCCTCGTCACCGTCTCCGGTACGCCGTGGGTGCCGGGCCGTGCCTCCACCGAGGCCGATCCGCTGCCGACCGACGGTCCGGTGGGTGGCCGCGGTCGCACGGTCGGCGCCATCCTCGGCCTGGCCGCACGAGGGGTTCGCAGCACGGCCGTACGCCTGCCGCGTACCGTGCACCATCGGGGCGAGGGCGGGTTCGCCGGGGTGCTGACCGAGACCGCGCGCCGGACCGGAGTGTCCGGCTACCCGGGCGACGGCACGCAGCGGTGGCCGGCGGTGCACGCACTCGACGCGGCCGTCCTCTTCCGGCTCGCTCTGGAGCGCGGGCCGGCCGGTTCCGCCTGGCACGCCGTGGCCGACGAGGGCGACCAGGTGCGCGACATCGCCGAGGTCATCGGCCGGCGGCTCGCCCTGCCGGTGAAGTCGGTACCCCAGGAGACGTACGGTCCGCTGGGCCCGATCTTCGCCACCGACCAGCCCTCCTCCAGCGCCCGTACCCGGCAGGCACTCGGCTGGGAGCCGAAGCACCCGGGCCTTCTCCAGGACCTGGAGAACATCCAGCCCTGACGTCAGGCGGGCTGCCACAGTTCGACCCGGTTGCCCGCCGGGTCGGTCACCCGTCCGAAGCGGCCGACGCCCGCCATGTCCCGGGCCTCCGGCGACCACCGGGCCGGTCCTCCTCCTGGCCTCGGACGACTCGGCGTGGATGACCGGAGGCGTCCACGTCGTGGACGGCGGAGTGTCGGCCCTGACCCGGATCCCGAGCGCCGTGCTGCCAGCTCCTGACGCGGGCAGCGCGGCGGCGGGAGGTCAGTAGGGGACCGTGGCGGTGGGCGGAGTCCACCGGTGGGTGCGGCGCACCGACTCGGAGACTCCGTAGTCCCTCTTCAGCTGCTCGGGGATGGCGTAGTGCATGACGCGCCCGCGCGTGAGGGAGGACAGTTCGAGGACCGTGGTGAGGTGGCCGAGGCGGTCCAGCGCCCAGGCGCCGAGCGGGGAGCGGTCCTCGATGCTCTCCAGCACACCGAGAAGGTGCGGCACGGCCTTGACGACCGTGTCCCACCGGGTGCGGGGCACCTGGAGCCAGTCGCCGCAGGTGTCGCCGACGAGATGACGGATGAGCGCGGAGACGACCGGGTCGAAGAGGGTACCCGGGACGACCTCTTCGTAGAGGTCGATGAGCTGCCGGGTCAGGTGCGCGCCCTCCTCGGAAGGACCCATGTGCCGGAGCATGTACAGATCGAGGAACTGGCGTGCCTCTTCGAGGGACTTGGGGACGGCGTCCTGGTCGACACCGAGCATCGCTCCGACGACCCGCCAGGCGTAGTAGTACGCCTCGGCCCCCTCCGTGGACATGTGGATGCCGAGGCGGTGCAGGGAGTCCAGCACCAGCATGGAGAAGAACATCTGCCCGCCGATCATGTCCTCCTGACAGATCGGCGTCCCCAGGGCCTCGGTGTCCCAGCGGTCCTCGCGTTCGAGGTGGTGGCGGACGGAGGCGTGCAGCAGTCGGACCTTCTGGGCGGCGGGAACGAATCGGCTGCCGGACTCGAAGGCGTCGGGCTGCATGAGGTAGACGGTGAACTGGCCGGTCTCCGCCATCCGTTTGGACGGGTACTTCAGCCCGTGGGCGGCCGACAGGAGCTTCGCCACGTGCGGGACGACGTAACAGGCGGGCATGGAGGCGAAGGAGAGGGCGGTGGAGATGTGCACGTTGTTGTCGATGAAGAACAACCGGGCCTTCTCCATCTCCCCCCAGTCGACCCAGGCAGGCGGCGCGCTCGTCTCCTGGAGGTACTCCCGGGCCACCTCGGGCAGCCCGTCCGGCAGCGGCGCGCCGACGGTGGAGACGTACCGCATGAGGGTGTTGAACTTGCCCACCTCCCCGCGCTCGAAGAGAGTGGCGACGGTGGCGTCGGCGAGTTCGTCGCCGGACCGCCGCAGGGCGTCCATCGATGCCTCGGTGTGGTTCATGGCAGGGCTCCTTGTGATGGCAGCGCTCCTTGTGAGGGTCAGGACAGGCGGGCGGACGCCGAGTGGGCCAGCGAGGTCAGGGCCGTGGCGGCAGGCGCGGGAACGTCCAGCGAGTCCAGTACGGCGAGGGCCTCCTCGACCCGAGCGGTGATCATGGCCTCGACGCGGTCGGGTGCCTTCAGCCGCAGCATCACCTCGCGTACCGCGCGCAGGCCGTCCCCGTCCGGGTCCCGTCGGCCCAGGGCGGCGCGCAGCAGCTCCCGGTCGTCGGCACCGGCGAGACGCCAGGTCTCCGCGAGCAGGGCCGTGGGGCGTCGGCCGCGTACGTCGTCGGCGTTGGCCTTGCCGGTCCGACGCGGATCCCCGAACAGGCCCAGCAGGTCGTCGCGCAGCTGGAACGCCTCGCCCAGCGGCAGCCCGTACGCGGAGTAGCCCTCCCGCAGCCGCTCGCCCGCCCCGGCCAGGGCGCCGCCGATCAACAGGGGATGCTCGACGGTGTACTTGGCGGTCTTGTACCGGATCACCTTCAGCGACGCCGTGACGTCCGGCTCGTCCCCGGTCCGCAGGATCTCCAGGCACTCGCCCGCGATCAGCTCACGGGCCAGCACCGACCACAACGGGCGGGCCCGCGCCACAAAGGCCGCCGGCAGCCCACTGGTGGCGAACAACTGCCCGGCGAGCCCCATCAGCAGATCGCCCACCAACAGCGCCAGCGATCTGGCGGCGGCGACGGCACCCGGACGGCGGCGTACGGCACCGCGCAGCGCGATGTGGGCGGTGGGCCGCCCGTGCCGTAACGCGCTCTCGTCGATGAGGTCGTCGTGCACGACCGCGGCGGCGTGCACCAGCTCCATGGAGGCCGCGGCCCGCACCAGCGCGTCGCTGTCCGGCTGCCCCACCGCGCGCCAGCCCCAGTAGCAGAACGCCGCCCGCAGCCTTTTGCCGTCCGCGACCGAAGCCTCCACCTGCGTGGCCACCGGTCCCAGCGCCGGATCGATCGCCGCCAACTGCCCGGCTTCCTCGGCGACGAACGCGTAAAGCACCTCGTCGACGCGGGACTTGAACGCGGCCGGATCCGATCGGTCAGACGTCATCGGCGGCCCGTCGGGCCGACGCGCGCCGGGCGAGGATCTCCAGGTGCGCCGGGGGCGCGGACGCGTACCGGTCCAGCACCAGGCGCCCGCGCGCCAGCAGATCGTGCTCGGCCTCCGCCGCCAGCTCCGCGGCGTCCGAGCGCCGCAGCAGCCCCCGTACGGTCCCCAGGGCCGAACCCACCGTGCTCACCGTCAGCTCGGCCAGTCCGGCCACCAGCAGGACGGCCCGTTCGTCCAGGCCCCCGCGTCGTTCCGTCGCTTGCGTCACGCCACTCCCCACCACAGCACATCCGGACGGCGCCGGTCGCACGCCGTTCCTCCCAGCATCACGACATACCGGGCAGGGGAGGGCGGCAACTCACGATCGAGTGATCACCTCGCTTGACCGTACGGATCACGGTCGCCGCCGACCCACCACCGAGCGGGTCGCGCCCCGACCTGGGATCGGTAGGAGTCGCCGCGGTGTGAGCGTCGCCGGATGGATGCGCAGGGGATGCTCGAACTGTGGTGGACGGTGCCCGCGGGCGCGGCGCTGGTCGGCTACGCGGGCTCGCTCGCCGGGCTGACACGGCCCCAGCGCGCGGTGTGGGTGACGGCGCGGGTCGTGGAGGTGCACCGGCCGGCCCACGGCGACTCCAAGAGGCCCGGCATCCCGGTGACCGTCGCCTTCCAGGACCCTTCCACCGGGCGGGAGTTCAGACTGCGGCATGCGGGACGCAACGGCCATGTCGTGGCGGCGGCCTGGGTGGGCCGGGAGTTCCCGGTGCGCTATCCGCGCCGCCACCCGGAGCGGTTCCACCTGATGCTGGACCGGGTGGGGGAGGAACGGGGGCTGGGCGGCCCCAACTGCATGCTCCTCCTGCTGCTCGTGGGCCTGGTCGTCCAGACGTTCGTCGCACGCGGCTGGCCGGACGGGCTCATCTGCCTCGGCGGACTCCTGCTCGTCGTCGGCGCGCTCAGCCGGGACCGGCAGCACGCGCGCGCCCGCGCCGTTCTGCTGGACGAGGCGGTCGCCGTTCCGGGCCGCGTGGTCGCCGTGATCAAGGACACCTACACCGACGGAGAGGGCGACGAGATCGTCGATCACGCGCCCGTCGTCGCCTTCACCACCCGCGAGGGAGTCCATGTCACCGCGCTGTGCCGCGAGGGCATCGCACAGCCCCAGCTGTCCCTCGACCGCGACCTCACGATCCACTACGCTCCCGCCGACCCGGCCGTCTTCACCCCCGACCTCGACCACGACCGCCGCGAGCGGGCGTCGGCGGTCAGATTCGTCGTGAGCCTGCTGCTCACCGGGATCGCGGCGGTCGGGCTGGGAGCGGCCCTTCTCAACGGCCTCCTGCCCGTCACCTGACGATGCACGAGCCCCCGGCTGTCACCTGACGACGCAGCCCCCGACCCTCTCACCTGACGATGCACGTGACGGCCGCCCACAGCAGGGGCGCGTGCTCGATCCGGCCGCCGGTGCGCCAGCGGTCCAGTTGCGCACGTTGCCAAGCACCGAGGCGGCCCACGGGGTCGGGGTGTTCATGGGCGTCGTCGACGGCGACGACGACGTCCGTGAGCGGACGAACCGCCTCGGACAGACCGGCCAGCCGATGGAAGGCGAAGCTGGTCGGCAGCACCCAGCGGGTGGCGGTGACCAGCCGGGCCCCGTTGTGGATCATCGCGGACGCCAGGCCGAACGACTCGGCGAAGCGGAGATCGCCGCCGCTCTCGCAGGCGATCAGCGCGACGCGCTCCGGTGCGGGCCACAGCTCCGCTCCCGGTACGCCGTCCGCGCGCAGCGGGAGCGTACCCAGCAGGAGGTCCTTGGCCGACAACGGCCGGTGGGCGCGCACCGGTTCGGTCAGTCCGGTGGTCCGCGGGCCGCAGCACAGGTGCAGGGTGACGTCCTCGCTCCGGCCGCCCTCCACCGGCGCGCCGCTCACGTGTCCGACGTACATCAGACGTCGTGCGCCCTTGCGGAGCGCCTCGCTCAGCCAGTCGCGGTCCAGGTCCGTGCGGCGCAGGGCCTCGACGGGCGTGCCGACCCGCGGCACGACGGCTCCCGAGTCGAGACGGCGCTGTACGAGCGACAGCAGCGCGGGGTCCGAACCGGGCCGTCCGAGAACGGATCCGAGCGGGGAGTCGGCACGGAAGCCGGGCACGCGGGGGTCCAGGACGAGGACGACGGCGTCCGAGTCCGTATCAGCGTCCGGTGTCGCGGAATTCGGGCGCACGGCGCCGGGCCGCCGCAGCGAGGCCGGCACCGACGTGGCGATGTCCGCGAGATCGATGAGCCGGACATCGCCGTCGTCCGCACCACCGTCCACGGCCAGCAGCTCCCACGGCACCTGGGCGACCCTGGGCGACGGCTGGAGCCGGATCAGCGGACGGCCCAGGCGCGCCGACACCTGGCGGATCTGGTCGGTCAGACCCGGCGGCCACAACGACTCGGCCAGCAGGCGCGCGAGGCGGCGCTCCTCCTCGTACGAGGCCAGCGCGCCGGACTCGAACGCGCGCCGCATCCCCTCCGCGCGCTCGCCGCCGACCCCGTCCTGGCCCACGCCCGGCAGCGCCGCACCCAGCGCGCGGATCGCCTCGTCCACGTCGGCGGCGGGTGCGTACCCGGTGCCGAACCCCTGGACCGCGCTGACCCACGTCCAGGTCATATGGAGGTCTCCGGCGTCGGCCAGCTTGACCTGGACCACCGGCCGTTTCTGGTGCGTCAGCTCGTCGGCGGCCAGAACGGCACCTCTTCCTCACTCACGATCCGCCGGTGATAGCGGAACTCGGCCGCTTCGATGTACTCCTGCAGCGCTGTACGGCCCGTCCCCTCCGCCATCCGCACCCTCGGCGGCGGCGCGACCCGCAGACCGGCGGAGGCGGCGGCCTCCGCCGCCACACCGCCCAGCGCCATCGGGGCGTCGTCGTCGGCGGGCGCGTACGTTTTCATGGCGGCGTCCGGAAAGACGTACTGGGGCATACGGTCCGCAGGGCTCAGGACCAGCGACGCGCCCGCACACCGGTGTTCCACCAGCTCGAAGATCAGGCCCTGGTCCTGACGGCGCAGGGCGAGCCGGAACGCCAACCGCATCGCGTCGTCGGCCAGTTGCAGCCACTGGCTGCGCGCGTGCGCACTGGCGAAGTCGTAGCGCGCGGCCTCCAGCGCCAGCGCGGCGGGCAGGGCGAGCGAGAGCGCGGTGTCGACGGATCTCCGCTCGTGGTCGCCGTGGTCCGTCCGGTTCAGGTTGTCCTCAAGGGTTTTCGCCAGCATGAGGTCCACCTGGGCGCAGCGCTCGTACAGCGCGCGCTCCTGGTACACATCGCGGGCACCCTGGGCGAGGCGCTTCAACTCGTCGATGTCACCGCGTTCGTAGGCCTGCCGAGCACCGAGCAGCATGGTGTCGGCGGCGGCGACCATGGCACCGAGCCGTTCGAAGCGGGCCAGGCTCGATTCCGTCAGGGCCTTGCCCCCGTCGTGGTCGCCACGGTGATCGGCGAGGAAGGCGCGGGCCTGTTCGCAGACCGCCAGATCCTCGGACTTACCCTGCCGCTCGAAGAGGGCGGAAGCCTCGGCGTACAGCAGCTCGGCCCGGTCGAGGGCGCCGGCCCGCATCGCCGCGTACGCCCGATGCGAGAGCACCTGCTGCCGGCCGGAGGCATCACCCCGCGCCAGATACCCCTCGTCCGCGCGGGCGAAGTGGTCCTCGGCGGGTTCGGCCCGCCCGGTCGAGGCGCAGACGATCCCCAGGCAGTCCAGCAGTTGCGGCTCGATCGCGGGGGTGGTGGGCAGCAGCGCCGACGCCAGTTCCTCGGCGGCACCCCACTCGCTGCGGTCCAGCAGCAGATGCACCCGGGCCAGAGCGAACTCGGCGGTGCGCAGCCCTTCGGGGTCGTCGAACTCGGGCAGCAGGGCGGCCGCTTCGTCCACCGTCGCCAGCGCCGCGTCCGGATCCCCGGTCCGCCGGGAGAGTTCCGCAGCGGCCTTGAGCGTCTTGAGCAGGATCTCCAGCCACAGCTGGCGGCCTCGCGGCCCCATCGGAACGTCCGCCACATCACGCACCAGACCGAGCGCCTGCTGGATGGAGACGCCCGCCCCGGGCAGATCCGTGGCCGTCAACCGCACCGCCGCGATGTTCGACAGCAGATGCCCGCGCAGCAATCGCACATCGGGGGAGTCCTCGAACGACTCGGCGACGGTGAGCAGTTCCGCGTAGACGGCTAGTGCGGCGGGGAGATCCGGGGTCAGCTGATGGTGTTCGGCGCGTTCGAAGCCGCTGTCGAAGGGCTCTCCGTACAGCGCCGGGGGTGGCTGTGGCTGTGCGGCGTCATGAGGTTCGCTGCCCGGTGCGTTGTTTGCCGGGGCGTCGGCTGCGGTGTCCGGTTCGTCGTGCTGCATGGGTCAGAAGTCCTCTCCGGCGTCGGCCGTGGCGGCAACGATCTCGGCGAGGAAGGGCATGAGAAGCGGCTGTGCGTAGGTGTCCTGCGGCTCGGGCCGTGCCGCGGCGGCCAGCCGGTGTCGCGCGAGGTCGCGGACGGCGTCACGGTCGGAGCGGCTGTCGGTGCCCTCGGGGCCGTCGGGGCCGTCGGTACCGTCGGCGTCGGGCCTCGGTTCGGGGCCGGGGTCGAAGCCGGGCAACAGGACACCGACCTCGATACGGGTACGCGGCGGCAGCGAAGCCGGGACATCGAGGTCCGCCCGTCCCGCCCACACGTCGCCGCGGCGGGCGAGCGACACACGGGTCGGCGGTCCGCCGTCCACGCGGACCTCTGCCGCGAGGTGCACGCCACCGACGGGCGGCGCGACGTCGGCGACGGCCTCGACCTCGATGCGCCTCCGGCCGCCGACCGCGGAGACGGTCCAGGAGACCGCGCTCTCGGCCGAGTCGACGAAACCGGGCGGGTAGCGGCACCAGTCATTGGTCCCCGAACCCCGGGCGATCACCCGGCCGCCCGCGTCGAGCCGTTCACCCGCCGCGAGGGCGTAGTCGCCGTGGCCGGAGAACAGGCCGCCGAGGTCGAGCGGGGTGCGCAGTTCAGGCGCCCCGCGCGGGCCATGTGGCGTACCCGTTTCCAGGGCAGACCGGAGGCGGCGCAACGCGTCCCCCTCCAGTCCGGCGCAGTCCGCCGCGTCGTCGATCAGCCGTAGGACGTCGTCGAGTTGCCCCACCGGCCCCGACGCGGCCTCCCGCGCTGCCTGCCACCACCGGACCAGCGGGCCCAGGGCGGCCCGATGCGTCTCCAGCAGCTCGGCCGGATCCCCGTCGGGCTGGTCCCCGGGATCGTCGAAGAGCTGCTGGCAGCGATGGGTGAGCGCGGCCAACTCCACTCCGAGCAGATCGGGTTCGAGCCCGGGAATGCCGTCTGTGTACGACGCGGGCCACCAGCGGGCCGCCCAGTGACCGAGGGCGAGCCGGGCGGCGTACCCCGCGAGGGCGCCGGCCTGCTCCGGCGGCTTGGGCGGCGTGACATCGGCCGAGGCTCCCGGTGGCGCCGCCGCGAGAGCGTGCACGGCGGCAGCGGTGCGTTCGCCGTAGATCGCCCACAGCCATTGCTGTGCGCGGTCGGGGTCGTGGATCTCCGCTGCGGGAAGGGCTGTTGAGCCGAGGACCGGCCAGGTCAGGACAGCACCGGCGACATCGAGAACGGCTCGGGTGAAGGCGGGTCCCGTCACCGCGGGAACGGCGATCTGCACGGTGCCGTCCTCGGCCCGCGTGACACGGACGCCGGTGCCGCCGCCGGTCCCCGGCATCATGCGCTCCTCGGCTCGGGCGCCGCCGTCGCCCGCGCGGTAGCGGTACGCGTCGACAGGGCGCGCAGTGCCGTCCGGACCTTCGCGCGGTGGTCCATCATCACCGACCGGGCGACCCCGTCGAGCAGGGTCCAGGCCGACGCCGCGTCGGGCAGCGCCGCGTCACGGACGTCGCGCCCGTGCAGCCGCACCCACAACCGCCGCATGTACGCGACCCATGGGGTGAGCAAGTCCTGCGCGAGGGCGCTCAGTCGGCCCCCGTCCGGGTCGGGCCGGGAGGAGACGGTCATCCTGCGGGCCCGCAGGACCGCAGCCTCCCGCTGCCAGCGGCCGTTGACGACGCGGTGCGCCGCCGTCCGGCCGGGCCCGGTCTCCCCGTGGCACAGAGGATCATGCTCCCGCTGTCCGAGACCCAGGGGATCGAGGCCCACCGCGAGCCGGCCCCCGAGGACGACGGCGACGCGCAGGCTCTCGTCGTACAGGCCGAGTGGCGCGCAGCTGCGGCCGACCTCGCGCCGCACGAGTTCGGGCACCGTCGGCAGTTCCTCGCGGTGCGCCGATGCCTGGAGCACGGTGAAGAGCCGCTCGTAGAGTGTGCGGTCGAACGGTGCCGGGAGTGTGGCGGTCGACGCGCCGCGACCCACCTCGGGCCGGAGTGGCACGGGATGCGCGCTCAGCCCCAGGTGCGCGGGCAGGCCGGCCCGGCCCCAGATCCCGTCGGCGCGTGTCCACACGGCCTGACCGAGCAGGCTTCCGTGTCCGGCGTCCCGCAGGACGGCGAAGGCCGACGAACCCGCGTGCGTGCCCACGTCACCACCCGCGTCACCACCCGGCCCGGGCGCGGCGCAGGCGTCCAGAACCTCGGCCGCCAGGCGAAACGTGGCCACACCCGCCTCGGCGTTCGGGACGAGCGTCCGGGCACCCCACGCGTCGGCGAGCCGCCCGTCGAGACGAGTACGCCGGACATCGTCGTCCAGGTACTCCTTCAACGCCTCCACCGTGCGCCCGCCGCCCGCGTCCGCGATGTCCTCGACGACGCTCCGGGCCAACGCGTCCGCTTCGGTGGAGGCGGCGGGCGTGCCATGTTCGGTCGCCAGCTCGAAGCAGCGCTGGAAGTAGAGATCCTGAGGGTGGCCCGCGGTGATCCCCAGGGTTCGCCGTGTCTTCTTGAGCACGGTGAACCACTGCGCCGTCGCATGCAGAAGGGCAGCCGACTCCCTTATCAGGGCGCCGAGTTGCGTACTCTCCCGTGCGCCGAGGAAGTCGGCGGCCAGCTCGGGCCGCAGTGCGGGCCTGATGATCAGCGGCAGCACGATCAGCTTGACCGTCCGGGTCAGCGGCGCGCCGCCGGGGCCGCTCAGCGATTCCAGTCCGGGCCGCGCGCCGAGAGCGCGCCACGCACGGTCGATGACCAGGGCACGCGGACGCCCGTCGGTCGGCGGCGACTGGGTCGGGGACGGCATGGCCCGAGATTACGTGGTGGGGGAACAAGCGGTCGAACCTGGGATCGGTAGGCGATCCCCGCTCCCTACTGTCCAGGTCAGGGCCAGGACGAGAAGGGAAGACACAGCATGGGAATCTTCGGGAAGCGCCGCAGGAGCCGCGAAGAGCGGACCGCCGAGATCGTGGAGCAGGTCGCCGAGGGCAAGGGTTTCTACGGGCGGGCGACACGGGCGTTCCTCGGCAGCGAGGACTTCGCCAAGGTGCAGCAGTCCATCGGCGCGTACCACTCCGGTGTGAACGTGCAGCAGTTGCTGGCGATGGGCGCGTTGACGATACCCGCGGTCGTGGTGTCGATCGGTGACACCGGCAGGCTGGTCAACTTCGACCCGGTCGTGGATCTGGTCGTCCGGCCGTCCGGCGCGGCCACCGAACCGGTCGCGCTCCAGACCGTCGTCTCCAAACTGCGGATCCCGCGCACCGGCGACCAGGTGCTGCTGATCGCCGACCCCGCCCGGCCCGGCGGCTACCTCTACGCGGGGGACGGCGTGACGCCGTAACCCTGCGCACGTCCGCGCACAGCAATGGTCCCGGTGACAGGAGGAAGCCTCCACCACCGGGACCACTGAGTGCGCGCGCTGTCGGCTACGGCTTCTCGTCGCCGTAGAGGGCGCTCACCTCCTCCGCGGTGAGTGCCCGGTCCACGGCGTGGACCTCGTCGACCGCGCCGTTCCAGAAGTCGACGTTCGTGCCGTCCCAGTGGGCCCGGCCGACCGTGAGCGGGCCGGTGCTCCCGAGGGCGGCGCCGCCCGTGGTCGTCGCCGCGAGCTTCCCGTCGAGGTACAGCTTGATCTCGTTGGTGGCCGCGTCCCGGACCCCCACGAGGTGGTACCAGCGCCCGGTCTCCGCGGCGACGGCCACCTGGGCACGGCGTTCACCCGGGGTGCTGAAGGCGAAGTTGCCGTGTCCGTACTGCAGGTAGAACGAGTTGGCCAGCGCCCGGGAGTCCTGGCTGACGGCCGTGCCGTAGTTGCCGGGGATCCCGTCGAGCCGGACCCAGGCGGACACCGAGTAGCTGCCACTGGTGTCGAGCACCGGACCAGCGGTCTGCGCGTACTGCTTCTGGCCGTCGAACTTCAGAGCGCTGCCGTTGACACCGTCGGTCCAGGAAGCACCCTCGCGGAGCGTGAGGGGACTCTTGCCGGGCCCGCTGTCCTCGGCGGTGGTGCCGGTGCCCTCGTCGAGGGTCCAGTGCCCGCCCTTCAGCTTCTGCTTCGTACCGGCCGCGGCACCCGCCGCGATCACCTTGAGGTTGACCTTCCGTACCTCGGCGGCGTCCATCTTGATGTCGCGCCGGTCGTACGTGTAGAGACCGTTGAGCTCGTTCTCCAGGTCGGTGATCTGGGTGTAGACCGAGCCGGACAGTTCCGCGCCGGCCTGCTCGACGTAGAACTTCTCGGTGTTCTCGACGTACTTGCGGGTCAGCTCCGCCTTGGTGGTGACACCGCTGTAGATCACGGTCGGCGCGCCCGGCCACATGTGGCCGGGGGAGCGGAGGGTGAAGCCGCCGTGCTCGCCGTCCATGGCGGCCCGCTTGTCGTCGGGGAAGGGCGGGTCGTCGTTGTTGTAGTCGTGGTGGTCGATGATGTCGCCCTTGCCCGAGTCACCCTTCGAATTGCAGCAGTTGACACCGCTGTGGGCATTGACGACACGCGACGGGTCGGCGGCCTGGACGGCCTCGGTGATACGGCCCGTCTCCTCGCGGTTCCACTCGCCCCAGCCCTCGTTGAAGACGATCCAGCCGATCACGGCGGGCGAGTTGTGGTGCTGCTTCATCACCTCGCGGCCCTGGTCGACGAACGCCTTCTGGCCGCTCTCGTTGGTGATGTTCCCGGAGACGAAGTCCTGCCAGACGAGCAGACCGAGCTTGTCGGCGTGGTAGAACCACCGCGCCGGCTCCACCTTGATGTGCTTGCGCACCGCGTTGAAGCCGAGCTTCTTGTGCGCCTCCAGGTCGAAGGCGAGGGCGTCGTCGCTGGGCGCGGTGTAGAGACCGTCGGGCCAGAAGCCCTGGTCGAGGGTGGCGAGGGAGAAGATCGGCTTGCCGTTGAGGACCAGCTTGTTGAAGCCGCCCACCTTCTCCACGGCGATCTTCCGCATCCCGAAGTAGCTGCGCACCTTGTCGCTCGACCTGCCGTCGGTCAGCGTCACGTCGAGGTCGTAGAGGTACGGGTCGTCGGGGCTCCACAGATGCTGCTTCGCCACGGGCAGGGTGAGCTTCTTGTCGGCCGCGCCGCTGACCTTTCCGACGACCTTGCCGTGGACGTCACGGGCGACGGCCTCGACACGGGCGGCGGAGGAGGCGCCCTCGGAGTCGACCGTCACCGCGAGGGTGCCGGTGTCGATGTCGGGCGTGGTGACGATGTTCTCGATCGCCGCGGGAGCGACCGGCTCCATCCACACGGTCTGCCAGATACCGGAGGTCTGCGTGTAGAAGATGCCGCCCGGGTTCGTGGACTGCTTGCCCATGGGCTGGTCCGCGCCGCCCGTGTCGGTGACGGCGACCACGATCTCCTGCTTGCCGGTCCCCTTCAGGGCATCCGTGATGTCGACGCTGAAGGCGTTGTAACCACCGGTGTGCTCGGTGACCTTCTTGCCGTTGACGTAGACGCGGGACTGGTAGTCGACGGCGCCGAAGTTGAGCTTGAGCCGGTTCGACTTGTTGTCCTTGCCGACCTTCCAGCTCTTGGGCACGTCGACGACCCGCCGGTAGAACATGTGGTCCTCGTGCCGTTCGAGGCCGGACAGCTGCGACTCGACCGGGAACGGCACGGTGATCTTCTCACCGAGGTCCTTGCCGAAGACCGGCTCCTCGCCCGCCTTGGCGGCGCTGAACTGCCAGGGCCCGTTGAGGTTCTCCCACTGGGAGCGCTTCTGCTGCGGACGCGGGTACTCGGGCAGCGGGTGCTTCTTGTCGACCTTGTCGCCCCACTTGGTGGTGAGACGGTGGGTGGAGGCGTTCTCCGCGTACCGGATGACCTTGGGTACGGCCTTGCCGCCGACCGTCAGACCGCCCGAACCGTCGTAGGAGACCCGCACCAGCTGGGCCTTCTGGATCGGCTCCGACAGGTTGACGTAGAGGGAGGAGGAGTCCCCGGGCACGGACGTGACCGACTTGATCGGCATGGCGGTCGTGTCGGCCTCGACCTTGAGATGGTCCTTGACCGCCTGGAGGCTGCCCACCTTGCCCTCGAAGCGGGCGCGCAGCCGCGTCCCGTTCTCGGCGACGGTGTACTCCACCGGGTAGACCTCGAAGTCGGCCGGCGGGGTGAACGCGGACATTGGCACGATCTGCTTGGCCAGCGTCGGCGTCGACCAGCGCAGGTACATGTTGGCGCCGCCGGTGTCCTGGAACAGCTCCAGCCGGAACGAGTGCTTCTCACCGGCGGTCAGTTTGACGGCCTGGCTGGTCTGTTCCTTGTCCCAGTCGCCCACCCAGTGGTCGATGACGGGCTGGTCGTCGATGAACAGGCGGAAGCCGTTGTCGCCGATCGCGTGGAAGGTGTAGTCACCCGTGGCCGGCGCCTCGATCTGGCCCGTCCAACGGGCGGTCGTGTGCTCGGTCTTGCCGGTGAGTTCCTTGAACGTGTCGGTGAGACCGGAGAAGTTGATCTGGGGGTCGAGCGTCGTACCACCGAGTTCGGCGAAGTCCCGGGCACCGGGCGCCGACATGCTGAAGTACTCGCCCTTGAGGCCGTGCGTCACCACGGCGGCCTGGTCGGCGGCGGACGCGGACGAAGATCCGCCGGCCGGCTCCGAAGCCGCCGCGACGGGCAGCAGTCCGCTCGGTGGCAGCACGAGGGCCGCCATGGCGAACAGCGCCAGCACTCGGACTCTGGCTCTGTTCCTGGTTCTGGGGCGGGTGCCGTGTCGTGTCATCGAACCTTTCCTCGCATTGAGGCCGCACCGCGTCCGACTGCCGAAGCAGGGTAACGGGGTGCTCGGGTACGGCCTTTCCAACGTTGGAAACCCTCTGCCTGCGGTATGACAACACGCTCACAGGAACCTGTCCAGACCTCGTGCAGCACTCTGTTGCCTGGCGTCACGGAGAGGAGGTGTCGTGGTGTCCTCGCGTCACCGGAAGCGGTGAAGTGGGTTGCGCACAGGTGGGCGGACGTGCCGAAGTGGCCGATAGGCAGGAGGCATTGGGCGTGTGCGGTCGGGATGATCCGGGCCGTCCTGTCAGCAAGCAGGCCGCAACCGGTCCAACTCCTCGCCGATCACCGCCCGCAGCACATCGTGCCGCGGACCGAGCGCGCACCGCTCGTCGCTCCACCTCTCACGCGGATAGAGCCAGACCGGTCGGCCTACGCGATCCGCCGGCTCCCAGTAGAACCGCGGCCACGCGCCTTGGAGCGCAGGTCGGCAACGCCTCCCCCCGCACGCCGAGACTGCTGTTGAGCCGTTGTGCCAAGGGGACCCCGGAAAAGTTGGAATACCCTCGTCCTTGAAGACGTCAAACGTCACGGACGCGCACGTTCGCGGACGTACACGGTCACGGAAGTGTTCGTTCGCAGACGTGCGTATCGAGGAGGGGATCGTGTTGACGAGGAGCATGCGTCTGCTCGTGGGCGTCCTGGTCCTGGCCTGTCTGGTCCTCCTCGGCCGCAGCGGGCCGGTCGACGGCCCCTTCGCCAACTCGCTGCGGAGCGAAGCCACCGCGGACGCCGTACCGAACCGCGTCATGACGTGGAACATCTGCAATCCCTGCGACGAGAGCAGCGTCGACCGGGCCGCCGAGATAGCCAGGTACGCCCCGCAGGTCATCGGTATGCAGGAAGCGTGCGTACGTGACGTCGAGCGGACCCGGGACTATCTGGAGAGCCGGCACGGTCTGGTCTACCACGTCGAATACGGGTCGGTGCTGCGGAACTGGGGCCGCTGCGGGGGACTGCCGTGGAGCCCGGGAGCCTTCGGCCAGGCCATTCTCTCCGCGGCGCCCATGACCGACGTCGTTCGCGAGGAGTATCCGGACGGCGGGTCCGAGGACCGTGGGTACCTGGCGGTGACCACGACCGTGGGCGGTCAGTCCGTCCGTCTCTTCAACACCCACCTCGCGCAACGACGTCAGGAGGCGGTCCGGGCGGGCCAGACGCGCGTACTCGCCGCGCAGCTGGCGCGCTACGACCATGCGATCGTCATCGGTGACCTGAACGCCGTGTCCAACGCCCCCGAACTCGCGCCGCTGTGGAAACTGGCCACGGACGTCGACCCCGGCTGCCTTCCCTCCTCGTACTCCGGCGAGTGCGAGGTGACCACCGACTGGCAGAGCAAGTTCGACTACATCTTCCTGCGAGGCATCAGCCCGCTCGATCACCGTGTTCATCCGACGCAGTACTCGGATCACCACATGCTGTACGGCGATCTGGACCTGAGCAAGGGGCGGAAGAGCGGCTGAGGCCGTCTTCGGACGGCCGCCGTCCCGTCAAGACGCGAACGCACCGCACGGCCGCCGCTGCCATGACCCGCGCGTTGTGTTCAATGTATTGACACGTCCATTACAAAGGCTTTACGTTGCGCTCACCTGAGAGCGCTCTCAGGCACCCGTCGCGTGAGACTTGAGGTGCCGTATGCCATCCCCCCGCATCAGGCCGGCAGCCGGGTTGTTCCTGGCCTCAGCCCTCGTCGCCGTGGGCCTGGGCCCGGCCGCCGTACCCGCGGCAGCCGCCACCGTGCCCGTCGGTTCCGGCAGCTACTCCGACACCCGGCCCGCCGGCACGTCGGGCCCCACCACCAACACCGGAGCGCCGGCCACGCCCAAGCTGACCGCCGCCGCCAAGGACAGACCCGTCCCCACCAACGACTGGTGGTCCTCCCTCGCCTTCCAGCGCTACGGCGACAACCCGTACTCGACCCCCATGTACGGCCACCCCCTCACCTACCAGGCCGCGTCCGGCGGACTCGACGTCGGCTATCCGACGACCCCCGCGATCGTCGGCGACGGCCGGCAGTACGAGTACGCCCACAAGCGCGACCTCACCATCGGACTCACCGGCCTCAACTCGCCCGACACCAAGGCCGACGACTGGTCCGACTGGACGGTCACCCCCCAGTGGTCCGACGGCACCCGCACCCTGCGCACCACGATCGGCCACGGCTCCCCCTTCGTATACGCCAAGGGCACGGGCGGCAACGCCCAGATCACCACCGCCGCCGCGCCCGCCGTCTTCGCCGACCAGGGCAACGTCCTCGGCATCACCGTCGCCGGACACCACTACGCCCTCTTCGCGCCGACCGGCAGCGACTGGAACGTCGCCGGCTCGACCGTCACCGCGGGTCTCGGCTCCAAGGACTACTTCTCCGTCGCCGTGCTGCCGTCCACCGACGCGCTGGCGACCTTCAAGAAGTACGCCTACAGCTTCGTCACCGACTCCAAGGCGACCTGGAGCTACACCGGCGGCACCGTCAAGGCCACCTACACGCTCACCACCGAGGCGAAGGAGGGCACCGAGCGCGGCACGCTCCAGGCCCTCTACCGCCACCAGTGGCTGAACACCTCGGACGCCCTGACCTCGTACACCTACGTCTCGCCGCGCGGGACCATGAAGGTCCGTGAGTCGGCCTCCTTCAGCACGAGCCAGAAGGCGTCGGCGGTGCTGCCGGGGCTGCCCAAGTCGAGCGGCGTGGATACGGCCCGGCTGCGTGGCTATCTGAACGAGGTCGTGAACGCCTCCGACCCGTTCTCCGGCGCCTCCGACACCTACTGGACCGGCAAGGCCCTCGGCCGTCTCGCCCAACTCGTCCCGCTGGCCGACCAGATCGGCGAGACCGGTACCCGCGACAAGCTCCTCGGGCTGATGAAGGGCAAGCTGCAGGACTGGTTCACGGCGGGCGGCGCGAACGAGTTCAGCTACGACAAGGACTGGAAGACACTCACCGGCTACCCCGCCTCCTACGGCAGCGACACCGAGCTGAACGACCACCACTTCCACTACAGCTACTACGTGTACGCGGCGGCGATCGTCGCCCAGTACGACCAGGGATGGGCCGCCGACCCCTCCTGGGGCGGCATGGTCAAGGCCCTCGTACGGGACACCGCCAACCCCAGCCGCACCGACACCGCCTACCCCTTCCTGCGCGGCTTCGACGTCTACGCGGGCCACAGCTGGGCCTCCGGGCACCAGGGCTTCGCCGCCGGGAACAACCAGGAGTCCTCCTCCGAGTCCACCAACCTCAGCGCCGCTCTCGTCCTGTGGGGCTCCGCCACCGGTGACACCTCGCTGCGCGACCTCGGCACCTACCTGCTGACCACCGAGTCGGAGTCGATCGCCCAGTACTGGTTCGACGCCGACGAGCAGGTCTTCCCGTCCTCGTTCACCAAGGACACGGCCGGCATGGTCTGGGGGAGCGGCGCCGCCTACGCGACCTGGTGGACCGCCAACCCCGAGGAGATCCACGGCATCAACGTCCTTCCCGTGACCGGCGGTTCGCTCCACCTCGGCGGTGAGAAGGCCGCGATCCGGCGCAACATCGCCGAGATGGAACGGGAGAACGGCGGCCCGGCCGTCGAATGGCGGGACATCCTTTGGGAGTTCCAGTCCCTCGCCGACCCGGGCGCGGCCAAGACCAAGTGGGACGCGGGCAACGCCGGCTACACCCCGGAACAGGGGGAGTCGAAGGCGCACACCTACCACTGGATCAACACCCTCGACACCATCGGCGCCCCGGACGCCACCGTGACCGGAGACATTCCCACCTCCGCGGTCTTCACCAAGGGCACGGCCAGGACGTACGCCGCCCACAACTACGGTTCCACGGCCCGCACCGTCACCTTCTCCGACGGCAAGACCCTGGCCGTACCGGCCCGTTCCACCGCGACCGGCACCGGCACCGGTTCAGGGGACCCCGACCCCGACCCGGACCCGCCGACCGGGACCGGCAACACCTTCCAGCTGCGTACCGGCGGCGCACTGACCACGGCGACCGGTGGCACGGCGGGCAGCGACACCATCGCCTCCGCCGGGGGCACCAACCACGACGGCACCCCGTACCAGCCCCTCGTCTACGAGATCCGTGGCGTCGACGGCACCCTCACCCCCGGCGCCCAGAGCGCGTTCCGGCTCCAGGTCGACGCGGAGAGCGCCGTCGGACTCGGCCAACAGGCCCGCATCAGCTACGACCTGACCGGCGACGGCACCTTCGATCGCACCGAGACCTACCACTACTTCGCGACCGACCCGGTCACCGGCTGGGAGGAGTACACGCAGGCACGCGGCCTCAAGGCGTCCACCGGCACGGCGGGCGACCTCGACGGCGGCACCGTACGCCTCGAAGTGTGGAACGCCATCGGCAACGGCCCGTCGAAACTCCAGACGGGCACGGACAAGTCGGTGCTGGTCATCCCGTACAGCTGACCCGGCGGAACGGAACGTCCGCGGCGGGCAACGGCGTGAGCCCTTGCCCGCCGCATCGGCGGCTCAGCCCTCGACGGTGTTGTAGTTGACGATCCCCTCCACCAGGAAAGCGACCGCGCCGACGAGTGGACTGTCCGCCCCTTTGCGCACCACGTCGGGTAACCGGTGCGCCTCCTCCTTGGTGACCGCCACCATGCCCCAGAACGCGTTGAAGGCCGCAGGGTCCGCCGGTTTGTCGGTGGCCGCCCCGACGGTCGTGACACCGTCACCCTCGGCCAGGGCCAGCGCGCCCATCTGCCGCAGTGTGTCGGGATCCCGCTCCTCGGCGGCCACCACGCTCCAGCCCGCGACCTCCACCTGCTGCAGTGCCGCGAAAAGACTGCCGGCGCTTCCCGGACCGGAGACAACGATGTCGGGCAGCACGAGAGCCACCGGTCCGTGCGTCACGGGCAGGGCTGACCGGATCGCGCCGTCGAGGTCCGGTTCGAAGGACTGGTCCTGGTGGACGAAGACGAGTTGAAGGGTGTCGGCGTAACGCGTCAGATAGCTGACCGTGTCCAGCTTGTGCGTACCGAACACGACGACCAGGCGCACCTGGAGTCCGCTCTTGGCCAGTTCGACGACGGGCTCCAGACTGCGGTCCAGCACGGTGACCCCAGGAGCCAGGCAGTGCAGCTCCTTCGAGTAGGGCGCTCTGAAACGGGTGCCGAATCCGGCGCAGGGCAAGATGATCGAGACATCGGGGACGGGCGCGGACGGTCTATGCATGGAGCCGCTCTCAGTGGGTGTTGACGTCAGGGACCTTGCACGCGTCGGCGGGTACGGGCGCATGAAACCGGCGTCGGTCCGTCGGTCCGAAAGTCACGCCGCCGATCACGGTAGCCATCGGGTCTGTCCCGCGCGAGAGGGCGTGGAGCGACGGTCTCGTCAACGTCGGTCACCACGCGCCGTATTCGGCGGCGGCACACCCGCCACGGACCGGGGCGCGGTCGTGGACCGGTACCGTCCGGTACCCGTGTGGCCACGGGTGCGCATGGGCAGGCATGGCCCGAACGCATGGCAGGCCGGAGGGAAAGAGGGTGCACGATGCGTGTGTTGTTGTCCACGTACGGGACGCGCGGCGATGTCGAACCGCTGGTGGCCCTCGCGGTGCGGTTACAGGCGCTCGGTGTGGAGATACGGATGTGCGCCCCGCCGGACGAGGAGTTCGTGCGGCGGCTGGCGGGCATCGGTGTGCGCCTGGTCCCGGTCGGGCCGCCCGTGCGGGGCATGATGGGCGGGACGGGTCTGCCCTCGGCGGCGGACCTCGCCCGCTACCGCAACGAGTTGGTCGACGCGCAGTTCGACGTCCTGCCCGCGGCGGCCGAAGGATGCGACGCGCTCGTGGTGGCCGGCCTGGCGCAGATCGGGGCGCGGTCCGTCGCCGAGGCCGCGGGCATCCGTTATGTGTACGTGAGCTATTCGGCGGTCAACCTCCCGTCGCCGCACCATGGGCCGCCGCCCCGGCCGGGCTGGCCCGAACCGGACACCGACGACAACCTGACCCGGTGGGAGGTGGACGCCCAGCTCGTGAACACGCAGTTCGCCGGGACGCTCAACGGCCACCGGGCGCGGCTCGGTCTGCCACCCGTGGACAACGTCCGCGACCACGTCTACTCCGACCAGCCGTGGCTGGCGGCTGACCCGGTCCTGGGACGGTGGCTGGACACCCCTGGCCTCGACGTGATCCAGACGGGCGCGTGGGGCCTGCCCGACGAACGCCCGCTCCCCGCCGACCTGTCGACGTTCCTCGACGCCGGCGCACCGCCCGTCTACGTGGGCTTCGGCAGCCTGCGCCCGGCACCGGACATCGCCCGCCGCGCCGTCGAGGAACTCCGCGCACAGGGGCAGCGCGTCCTCGTCTCCCGCGGCTGGGCGGACCTGGACGTGGCCGAGGACCGGGACGACTGCTTCACCATCGGCGAGGTCAGCCACCAGACGCTGTTCGGCAGGGTGGCCGCGGTGGTGCACCACGGCGGCGCGGGTACGACGCTGACGGCGGCCCGGGCGGGCGTGCCGCAGGTGGTGGTACCTCTGCAACTGGCGGACAACCCCTACTGGGCGAGCCGGGTGGCGGCCCTGGACATCGGCGCGGCCCTCGACGGACCGACACTCACCGACGACTCACTCACCCTCGCGGTCAAGACGGCCCTGGCACCCGGGACCCGGGCGAGGGCGGCGGAACTGGGCAGCAGGATCCGCACCGACGGAGCGGAGGTGGCCGCGAGACTGCTGGTCGACACCCTCGGGTGAGCGAGACCGGCAGGACCGGGCCGCACCAGCCGCCCGGACGCCGACTGCTAGCGTGCACGCCCATGGAAGAGAGCGTGTACGTGGGAAACGCCGGCAAGGACGCGGCCCTGGACCGGGGCTGGCTGCTCGGCCACTTCAAGGAGCACGGCGATCCCCGCCACAGCGATGCCCTGGAGGTCAAGTGGGGCGTCCATCCGCGCGGCGAGCAGCGGGCCCAGTGGGTGAAGGGCGAAGTGCGGACCGCTCTCCTGGTGCTCGTCTCGGGCCGCTTCCGTATGGAGTTCCCCGGCCGTAGCGTGCTGCTGGAGGAACAGGGCGACTATGTCGTCTGGGGCCAGGGAGTGGACCACTCCTGGGTCGCGGAGGACGAGTCCGTGGTCCTGACCGTGCGGTGGCCCTCCGTGCCCGGATACGCGGTACCGCACGACGAAGCGGGCACAGGACCGCGGAGCTGAGCACGGCCTCGGCCCGTTCGCGACCCGGGACCGGTGGGCCGCTCGTGCGGCGGCCGGTGTCATCCGTTCACGTCGTGTTCGCCACACAACCATCGGCCGTTCCCGCGGGTCTCACAGGCGAACGTCACCCGTGAGCGGCCTTGAAGCCGCGTGCTTCCAGGAGGACTTGTGGGCATCCGTCGACTGGCCGTATCGACCGCAGTGGTCGCCGCTCTGATCGGCACCTTCAGCGTGCAGACCGTGGCGGGCACCGCGTCCGCCGCGGGGCGCGCCACCACCGTGCGTGAGGACTTCAACGGCGACGGCTACCAGGACGTCGCCGTGGCCGCTCCCGGCGCCACGGTGGGCGGCCACGCCTGGGCCGGCTACCTCACGATCACCTACGGCTCGGCGAACGGCCTGGACACGGCCCACGCCACCGTCATCACCCAGGACACCCAGGGTGTCCCCGGCGCCCCCGCGGACAACGGCGTCTTCGGCTACGCGCTCGTCCCCCGGGACCTGGACGGCGACGGCCTGACCGACCTGGCCGTGACGAGCCGCGAGTACCAGCCGGAAGGCAACATCAGAGGATCGGTCGTCGTCCTGTGGGGCCGCAAGACAGGCATCTCCGGCCTGGACTCCGTCCGCATCACCGGCGCTCCGGCCGACGCCGACGTCGGCGAGGACGTCACCGCGGGCGACTTCGACGGGGACGGCCACACGGACCTGTTCATGCGCAACGGCGACGACTACGACTACCGCGACGTGCTGTACGGCCCGTTCGACCGCACCGGCACCCCCGCCCGCAAGCAGTCGCTGCTGGCGTTCAGCACGGACAACACGATCTCCTCCACCGCGGCCGGCGACTTCGACGGCGACGGCATCGAGGACCTCGCGACCTTCTACGTCTACGAGAACCACGCCGAGGGCGGCAAGCTGTGGCTCGGCACGAAGGACGGCCTGTCCACCGTCCCGCAGCGGCTGTCCTCGGCGTCCGCCACCGCCGTCGCCGACTTCGACCAGGACGGTTACGCCGACCTCGCCACCCGCGAATTCCCGGGCGGCGACACGGAGATGGTCGACGACCCGGGGACCGTGAAGATCTACTACGGCTCGGCCGCCGGCCCCAGCCAGACCCGTACGCAGACCATCACGCAGCAGACCGCGGGCGTACCCGGCGTGAGTGAGAAGAACGACGCCTTCGGCGCGCGCCTGAGCGCGGGCGACGCGAACGGCGACGGCTACCCCGACCTGGCCGTGGGCGTCCCCGGTGAGGCGATCGGCTCAGTGGCCAGGGCCGGTTCCGTGGTCCTCCTCAAGGGCGGCAGGAGCGGGCTCACCGGCACGGGCGCCCAGGCGTTCCACCAGGACACCGCGAACGTGCCGGGGGTGGCCGAGAAGAACGACGCGTTCGGCGGTTCGGTACGGCTGCTCGACGTGACCGGGGACGGGAAGGCGGACCTCACCGCGGGCGCGCCGGGGGAGGACCTCGGCACGGTCAGGAACGGCGGCGCGGTGTGGCTGCTGCGCGGTGCGGCGTCCGGCCTGACGGCCTCGAAGTCGTCCGCGCACAACCCGGTGGACCTGGGGACGCCGTCAGCGCAGGCCGAGTACGGCTGGAACCTCAGCGGCGACAACGGCCCGGGCGTGCAGGTCCCCTGACCGGGAGGGCGGCCGTCAGCGTCCGGCCGTGCTGTGGAACCGGGCGGCCGGCCGCCCCGCGGCCATGGAGACTTCGGGCGGCATGCCGTCCGCCCTGGCGATGTCGCCCCCTGTCCCACAGGTGACGACATGCGGGCGGAGCGCGTCCTCTACCTGGCGGCCGCCGGGCCTGGCCGCAGCCGCAGGTCGTGCTGATACCAGGTGCCGGGCTCACCGCCGAGGTGGGCCGGGTCGGCCGGGCCGACGGGGACGAAGCCGACATGGGTCAGCACCGCCCGGGACGCGGCATTGCGATGTGCGGTGGCCGCCCGCAGAGTGTGCAGCCCGTGCCTGGCCGCCGCCAGTCGGCACAGCTGACGAACGGTCGCGGTCGCCACGCCACGGCCCGCCACGTGCTGCGCGACGCGGTAGCCGAGTCGCGCGGTGCCGACCTCCAGGTCGTACAGGTTGAACCTGCCGAGCACCGAGCCGTCCTCGGCGACGAGTACATAGAAGGCGCAGACGCCGGCCTCCTGCTCGGCCAGCGCGGCGCTGTGCCGGTCGGCGAACTCGTCGAAGTAGGCATCGCCACGGTCGGAGACTGCGGCCGTGAAGTAGGCGCGGTTCGTCAGCTCGAAGGCCAGGACGGCCGCGGCGTGGCCGGCGCGCAGTTGCTCCAGTTCGGGCACGGCCCGACTGTATCCAGGTGGTCCCCCGAAGCCACCTGGTTTTCCCCGCGGCACCCGCTGTGCGCCGGCAGGGGTCAAGGACCGACGGTGACCAGCACCCGTCCGCGCCCGCCCGCGTCGACCCGGTCGTGGGCCTTGGCGATGTCCTCCAGCGGGTGACGGTCACCGATGTCGACGGTGAGGGCGCCGGCCGAGGCCGCCGCGGTGAGATCACGGGCGGCCTGTCGCTTGGCCGCGGCGGGAAAGTCGTCGCTGCCGAGCAGGCGGAGGGTGACGTTGTTGAACAGCAGCGGCCAGAAGGGCAGTTCGGTGCGGTCGGTGTGGGTGCCGTAGGCCGCGATGACGGCGTCGAGTGCCGTGACCGCGTTGTCGAGATCCGCGTTGGCCGACAGGGAGACCTCGACGACCCGGTGCACGCCGTCGGGCGCGTACGAGCGGATCTCCGCCGCGGGGTCGGCGGAGTCCAGGGCGACGGCGTGGGGGACGACCGCCGGGTCGATGAGACCCAGATCTCCGCCGCGGCGGACGGTGCCGATGACCGTGGCACCGTCCCAGCGCGCGAGTTGGGCGGCGAGGGAGCCGACACCGCCGAGCACGCCGTGCACGAGTACCGTGCGGCCGTCGACCGGGCCGTCCGCGAACACCGCGCGGTGGGCGGTGATGCCGGGGATGCCGAGGCTCGCGCCGAGTTCGTCGCTGAGATGTCCGGGGAGCGGAACGGCCTGAGCGTCGGGTACGACGGTGAACTGGGCGGCGGTGCCGAAGGGACGGTAGGACTGGGCGCCGTACACCCAGACCCGCTGGCCGACGCGATGGGCGTCGACTCCCTCGCCCACCTCGTCGACGACGCCGGCGGCGTCACTGTGCGGGACGACCCTCGGGTAGGGCATCGAGGAGCCGAGCCAGCCACGGCACTTCTTCGTGTCACCGGGGTTGACGCCGGAGACGGACACGCGGACGCGGACCTCGCCGGGGCCGGGGTGGGGGTCGGGCAGTTCACCGACGCGCAGCACCTCGGCGGCGGAACCTTGTTCGTCGTACCAGGACGCAAGCATGAATGTGCCTCCGGAGGCTTTCAGGAGTGTGCGAGCGGCTCCTCGCCGAGTACCTCGCGGAGCCAGGCGCGTTCGGCGCGGCTGGTCGCGCGGGCCGTGAGGAGAAGGCCGCGCCGGTAGGGGTCGGCGACCTCCTCGGCGCGCAACGGCCGATCACCCTCGTAGAAGAAGCTCGCGGGCTCCTCCAGGAAGGCAAGGCGCCGACGCAGTACCGCGTGCTGTTCGGTGACGTCGGGCAACTGGGAGAGGAAGGCCAGCACCGTGTGGAACCGGCTGAAGTCGGTGATCTCATGGGCGGCGGGCTTGCGCAGCCGCTGGAGCAGGTCGACGCGACCGGCCTCGGTCAGGGTCAGCAGATAACGGGCCGCACCCGCGCGCGGGTCGGCGCGCCGTTCCAGCAGGCCCGCCTTGGCGAGGCGGTTGATGGCCGGGTAGAGGCTGCCGTCACTGACCGGACGGGTGTAGCCGGTCAGCTGCGCGACACGACGGCGCACCTCATGACCGGCCAGGGAGCCTTCGGCGAGGAAGCCCAGGATCGCGAGTTCCAGCATGGCTCCATCCTCGCACATGGCACATCGAATCGATGTGTGCATCGAAACGATGCCAGCGATGTCGTGATCCGGGTGCGGCATCGCGATGACCGCCAGAAGACGAGCTGTGTCCCTAGGTGATCACGTGGTGCGGCCGAGGGCCGTCACACGTCCTGTCTGTTCGGGTCTCGGAGGCGGTCGAGTCCCTTTTTGAGCGCGTTGAACGGTGAGCTGATCGGCCTGGGGATCTCCGGGGCGGACGACCGGGGCGTGCCGTCGCCGCTCGTGAACTCGGCCAGTGCGGCCTGGGCCGCGTCGGCCGCCTCGCGGTACAGGTCGCAGGACTTCGTCATGGCGTCGAGGGCCTCGGCGTACTTGACGGCCATGCTCTGGGCGTGGGTCAGTTCCTCTTCCGGGGTCAACAGGTGCCAGCCCTGGCGCAGTTGCGTCAGGGCCTGCGCGGCGTCCTCGGACAGCGGGCGCGGCAGGTCGGCGAACTCCTCGATGAGGGCGAGGAGTTCCGTGGGTTCGGAGCCGTCCAGGAAGACGGTGTGCACGCTGAAGTGCTCCGCGTCGTGGTCCCGGCCCCGCGGATGGACGGGCAGCATGACGGCGCCGCCGCGCGGCATCCGTACGCCCAGTTCCCGTTTCATCGCGAAGTCCGCCGTCTCCGCCTGCGCCGGGGTGGCCCGGTGCTCGACGACCCGGTGGCGCAGGCTCGGCGGCAGGAATCCGGTGACCGGCCGCTGCCCGCTCGCGTCGGGCGTCATGGCCTCGTGCACCACGACATGGATGTACCAGGTGTCGCGCGTGCAGTCCCGCAGGTGGCGGCGCAGCTCGCTGTCGTCCGCCGGCAGGTGGTTCGCCGCCCGCAGGCGCACACCCGGTACCCCGTCGTGATCCCAGGGGACCAGGTCGCTGTCGGGCCAGAACATGGTCGCGGGCGACGGCCATCGGAAGTCCCACGGCAGCTCCGCCTCGGCGGCCAGCACCCAGCTGACCGCCTCGTCGTCCGCACGGCGCCCCCGATGCTCGTACGTGGTCAGCTGCGCGCGCACCATGACGCCGTCCGCCACGCGCCAGCGTGCCTCGAAGAGCCGGCGGGCCGACGGACCGGGCGCGGCGGCCGCCTCGCGCGGGTACAGGACGGTGGACCGGGACGCCTCCACGGGATCGAGGTCCAGGAAGTCGTCGAGGACGCCGGCCGCCTTGAGGGCGATCAGATTGCGCCGGACGTCCTGCTCGGGATCGGTGCCGAGATGACGTCCGCGTGCCAGCCACACGGTGCCGGGGACGGTCGTCGGTGTGCTGCTGTTCTTAACCATGGAACCGTTCTGTGGAAGATCAATGCCCTTACCAGTATGGCCCCTGCCGCCGGACACGCGGTGCCGCGTCAGGCCGCGTCGGCCGTCTCCGTGACGAGGCCCCTGAAGAAGGTGGTGATCGCGGCCTCGAATGCTTCGGCGAATGCCGGGTGCATGAACGCCAGACTTGCGTCGGCCTGGAAGGCGGCGAGCTGCGCGGGGGCGGGGCGGCTGCGGGTCCACAGGGCGCCGACGAGGATGATGACCATGTGCGCGGCGCGCAGCGCCCGCTCCTCGTCGAGTTCGGGGAGCAGGTCGCGCAGCCGCTCGGCCAGCCAGTGGATGGCGTCACGCGAGGACCTCTTGTACCGGGCCGCGACCTCGACGGAGACGTTGTGCTCAAGGATCGCGTGCTGCGCGCTCAGGAGTTCGCACAGCATCGGGTGCGCGGCGAACGTGGTGGCCAGGCGTCGCGCGACCTGGCGTGCCCGGTCCGGCGCCGGTGCGGACGGGTCGGCCCAGCCCGGGAGTGTCTCGGCGACATCGGCCCGGTAGCGGGCGGCCGCCTCGGAGAGCAGATCGAGCAGCACCGCCTCGCGCGACTCGAAGTAGCGCGTCATGGCGGACTTCGCCAGCCCGACGCGGCGGCTGAGTTCGTTGAGGCTGACCGCCGCCACCGGCATCTCGTCCAGCATGCCGGCCGCGGTCTCCAGGATGCTCCGCCGACGTACCGCACGCTGTTCGTCGCTCCGCGCACGCTGGAAGGTAGCCATCCCCCGAGAATAGTCGACCGCCGGTCCATTGACTGTGGACCGGCGGTACATTAATTTCAATGTACCGCCGGTCCACTAATTCGCCCGGCGGGCGAGCGGACCACGTTGCCGCCGACTGAGGGGAAGGGGCACGTCATGGAGGTCACGGAAGCTGTCGGCTGGGTCGACCCCGACCGGTGGCGGGCCACCCCGCCGACGCAGCGCCTGAGACTGCTCCGTCTGGTACAGGCGAACATCGACCGGTACTTCGACGAGTTGATGTCGGCGGACTGCCGCGCCAAGGGCATCGACCCCGCGGACCCGGCCGACGCCCACCAGGTGGGCACGAGCATCCAGCGGGTCCTGGTGCCGATGGCCACGAACGTCGCCGCCGCCATCGACCTGTACGAGGGCCTGGTCCGCGACCGCCCGCTCCGGCCGCTCGCGGTCACCCCCGCCGGGGACGGCCGCTTCGACGTCCGGGTCTCACCGCGCGGGAAGGACCGGCTGCTCAACGGCGACCGCACCGACGTGCTGCGCGTCGTCGGAGAGCCGCGCAGGGTGGACCCGTACGCGAAGCCGGGCGGCATCGTCGCCGTACTGGGGGCCGGGAACGTCGCGTCGTCCTTCGAGATGATCCGGGCGCTCTTCGTCGACAGTTGCGTGGTCGTCCACAAACCGCATCACCTCAACGAGGACGCCGACCGGGTGTGGGAGAAGGTCCTGCAACCGCTGGTCGACGTCCACGCGGCCGCCTTCTCCCCGGCCGCCGAAGGCCCCGCACTGACCCGCGACCCGCGCCTGACGAAGATCTACTTCACCGGCGGGACCGCCTCTGCCAAGGCCATCATGGAGGCCACGGACACCGAGCTGGTCTCCGAGTGCGGTGGCAACAACCCGTGCGTCGTCGTCCCCGGCGACCGTCCGTGGACCGAGCGGGAGATCCGCCACCAGGCGCTCCAGATCGCCACCATCGTCACGATCAGCGGCGGCTCGATCTGCGGCCGTACGCAGACCCTGGTGACGAGCCGGCACTGGCCGCAGCGGCGGCGGTTACTGGACGCGATCACCGTCGCCCTGCGCGACCTCACACTCGGCTCCAGCACCAGCTACCCCGGGGTCGACAAGACCTTCGAGGCCTTCCGCGACGCCTACCCCGGCGGGCGGCTCATCCAGCCCGTGGACGGCCGCCCCGCCTCGCAGATCATGGTGATCGAGGACGTCGGCACCGAGGGCTTCGCGCTCGACCACGAGGCGTTCTGCCAGGTCATGAGCGAGGTCGCGCTCGACGTCGCACCCGACGCCGGGACGTTCCTCCCCGCAGCCACGGAGTTCGCCAACGAGAACCTCCTCGGAACCCTCGCGGCGACCGTCCTCATCGACGAGGACACCAAGAAGGCCCACGCGGCCACCGTCGACCGCGCCGTCATGGACCTCCGCTACGGCGCCGTCGGCGTCAACACGATGCCGCCGATGATCTGGACGAACCCCTACCTCATCTGGGGTGGCAACGAGGAGGGCCGCGCGTTCGTCTCCGGCCGCGGCAACTTCGGCAACCTCCTCGGGTACGAGAACGCCGAGAAGTCGATCGTGGCCAGCGCCTTCACCTCACCGGGCCATCTGCTGATGACGAGCAAGCGGGGCTGGCTGGACCTGTCGACGCGATTCGCCCGGTACGCCGTCCGCCCCACGTGGCCCCGCCTGCTCGCCCTCGCCCTCACCGCGACGCGCGGGCTCCTGCGCCCCGTCGGCCGGCCTGACGCGTCACGCCGAGGACGACGCGCGACGACCTGACCGAGAAGTACTTCAGAAGAAGTACTTCAGAAGGGGCGGGTGCGGGCTCCGCTCACGGCTTGCGCAGCAGCGCGCAGACGAAGTTCTCCTCGACGGTCCGCAGCCGCTCCAGAAGTTCCGGCTTGGTCGACTTGTTGACCTGCGTGGTGAGGGAGACGGTCAACGACCGCTTGCCGTCCGGGGTGGCCGCGATCAGTTGCGTGTAGCCGGGGAAGTTGCCCGTGTGGCCGTACACCACGCCGCAGCGGGTGGTGTACCGGAAGAGGGCGAGACCAGCCTTGTTCTTGCCGGGGCCGGCCGGTTCGGACGCGCCGTTCACCCAGGTCAGCTGCTGACGGCGGGTCCGGTCCGAGATCAGCTCTCCACCCGCGTAGCCGCGGATGAAGGCCGTCATGTCCTTCGGGGTCGAGATGATCCCGCCCGACGCCCACACGCCCGACGTACCCAGCACCTCGCTGACGTCCTCGGGCGGATTCTGCGCGGTGACGTCGTAGCCGTGCATGTACGGCTCGGGCATCCGGTACCCCTGCGGCAGGCTGGTGCCGCGCAGATCCAGCGGGCGGTACACGAGCTCGTCGAGCAGGTCCTCGTACCGCCGGTCCGTCACCGCCTCCGCCATGAGTGCCACGGCGATGTTGTCGGAGTTGGAATAGACGTACCGGGCCCCCGGACGGAACGCCAACGGCTCATCGGACACGAATTCCAGCAGGCGGCGGGAGTCGAAGCGGTGACGCGGGTTCTCGGTCACCAGAGCCAGGAACTCCGGGGCCGCACTGAAGTCCGGCAGCCCGCTGGTGTGGTTGAGGAGCTGACGCAGCGTCACCCGGTGCCACGCGCGCGGCAACCGGGGGAGCACCTTGCCGATGGTGTCGTTCAGGCGCAGCGCCCCGTCGTCGACGAGGCGCAGGGCGACGGCGCCGCTGTACGCCTTGGCCGTACTGGCGATACGCATGTGGTCGGTGACCCGGATCGGACGGCCGGTGCCGGTTTCGGCGACGCCCGCGCGGTAGACCTCGGTGCGGGATCCGCGTTGGAGGACCGCGATGGCCCCGGGCGGCCCGTCGGGCGCGGCGGTCAGGTCCCGCAACTGCTGCCGCAGCGAGCGGTCATGACCCGCGGAACCGTCCGCGGCCCGGGCCGAGTCCTGCACCGGAGCCGCCAAGCAGGCGGCGGCCAGCAGAGCGGCAAGAGGAAGACGGACCTGCGGAAAACTGGGAATTCGCACGGAGGGGCTCCTGAAGCGTGAGAGCGGTGGGACGTCGGAACGACGAACTGCCGTCAGAACCACTGACCGAACTTCCGGACCCACAGACCTTCCAGCACCAGCGCGCCTGTGACCAGGGCCCTTACGGCTCATCCCATAACACGATGTACAGAAACAAACCGATGGCCAGAGATCCAAATGACACGGCCGTACTGCACCTCAACGGGTGACACGCACATCGAGCCGGCGGCTGACACATGACGGCACGGAGTCGCTCGCACATCGAACCGCTGCACCCCGACACTGCGTGTGCTCCGGGCATGCTGTCAGCTGGCGCTCTCGGTCGCCCAGGCACGGAACAGGGTGAGGGCTTCGGTGAGGTTTCCGGGACCGCACGCGGCGTGGAAGGCCTTCTCGGCGACCCAGACGGAGACCCAGTCCTGCGGGGCGCGGTCGATTTCCTGGCGGAGATGGACGCGTTCTTCCAAGCCGGTCCCCTCCAGGTCGATGCTGATGGTCCAGCCAGGGTTGTCGAGCGTCGCGATCTTCACACCCCACTCGTGTTCCCAGTCGCCGTTGCACTGCTGCGCGTACCAGCTCTGCAGCCAGTCGAGAAGCGGCTCCGCATCACTCATGGCAGGAGATGCTAAGCGGCGTCGGACCGCCTCGTTCGACAGAGCGTGCACGTGACCGGGCAGACGTGGGCCAACGCCCGTTCGTGTCTCGGCCTACGGTGGTCCGGGACCTGGTGTTGAGTCTGTGACGCGTCCTGCGTGAGAGGAGTTGCCGAGTGACCCGTACAAGTGGACCCGTTCTGCGCACCCAGAGGCTTGTGTTGGAACCGATCCGCCGCGGGGACAGCGGCGAACTCTTCGAGGCTGTGGTCAGCCAGGACACTGTGATGCGATGGCTGGCGACCGGCCGGGCGGACAGCCGGTCCGCGGCCACCGTCATGTGCGACGAGCACGTCGCCCACTGGGGCAGGCACGGCTACGGCGACTTCGCGGTCAGGGATGCTGCCACGCGCGCGTTTCTCGGCCGGGTGGGACTGCGCAACCGGGCCCGGCACGGAGTCGACATCGGTTTCGCCGTGCACCCGCGGGCCCAGGGACGTGGGATCGCTGCCGAGGCGGGCGCCGCGTGCTTGGACCTGGCGTTCCGCCGCCTCGCCCTCCCTGCCGTTTTCGCGTTCGTCCTGCCCGGCAACACGGCCTCGACCGCGGTACTGCGCCGCCTGGGCGCTCAGCCGGACGGCACTGTCCAATCCAGCGGCCTGCAGTGCCTGCGCTTCCGTTTCGACCCCGCCACCGCCGCCACGGCTACCGCCACCGCTGAGAGACATGCGGGGCGCGACGGTCGTACGGACCTTCAGCTGGTCCACGTGCCGGGCCCCGGCTCGCCGGACGACAGAGCCGCACGCAACGACGGCGTGCCCGACTCCTGCCGAGTGGACGCGCTCGGCCTGGTGTGGGCCGACAAGGAGCACACGCTTACGGCCGTCTCCGAGGGCAGCCCGGTCGCCTCCGCGGGATGGTTGCTGCGGGACATGACCTTCGACGGATCGCCGCGCCGCGCCGCCGGGCTGGGCCGTGTTCTGGTGCACCCCGCGCATCGAGGCCACGGCATCGCCCGTACGCTGCTCAGCGTGGCGGTCGAACACGCACGGGCGGCCGGCGCCGAGGCGGCGATCCGCCTCTGCCGCCCGGACATGGTCCCGTTCTACACGGAGCGGGGATGGAGCCGCCTCCCCGTTCCCGTCGCTCTCCAACAGCCGGACGGCGTAAGGACTTTGCCACTGTCGGCCATGGCCTACGACCTGGCCGGCAAGCCTCTGTCCACCAAGAGTGTGGACCTGGGGGGCTGCCCTTCTGATGCGGCCGCGTTGCGGGGTCAGGAGGGGGCGAGGTTTCCGAAGCGGGCCAGGCAGTGCCAGACCTTTTCAGGTCCTGGAGGTCGTATCGGCCGGTGCGGGCAGCGTCTCCGATGTCCTTCGGGGTGAGCCGGCCGCCAACGGCGATATCGGCACCGAGGTCGGCGTACTCCGGTCCGCGATAGCTCGGGTGGCGTCGCAACTCGCTCGCGCTGAGGCGAAACCCTGGATGCCATTCGACCGGGCACGGGAGGCGACGGGCTGCGGCTTCGACGTCTGTGCCGCGGTAGCTCGGATCCAGCACCAGCGCCTCGACGTCACCATCGAACCTGACCGGTCCGTGGATCTGGGCCTCGATGTGGCAATCCAGGGCGTCCCCCTGCGCGGTGGCGGCAAGCTTGATGAGGGAGCAGCGGTCTGCGACGCCGAAGCTTGAGGGCTCCGCGGAACTGTCTGGGTAACAGAACGTCGTGCGTGTGAGCGTCTCGGCGTTCAGTCTGAAGTGTGAGGAGCCGAACCGCGGTGCGCCCCCGATCGGGCTACGGCGGTAGTTCAACGCACCGTAGACGGGGCGCTGTTCGGCCGGGGCGTCGTCGTACGCGCCGCCGAAGATACGGCTCTCCCAGCGCCAGCGGTCTCCGCCGGGATGAGCGGTGAGACCACCGTTGCTCGTGCCGGTCACGAACTGCGACCGGTAGACACCGTCATCTGCCATCCGGGACAGGATCGGACGGTTCCCCGCGAAGCGATCGGGGTGAAAGTGCATCGTCACCCGCAAGTCACCGGGCAGCGGCTCACCTCCACAGGAAACGGTGACATGCCGCAGAGCCTTCTCCTGCGGCGACGCGGAGATCTCAGTACCCATGCGTGGAGTGTGCACGGATCACCCTCGACCGGTCGAGCGCTTTGCGGCCGGGCGTACGGTGACCGTCCGAGCTCGTCATCGATGCGCTACTGCCACAGCCGGGCACCATCGGTCACCTGTCCGCGGTGACGGTCCCGTCGGGCGGACGAAGTGCACTGAGTCGTGGCTGAGGGTGGCCGCGATTCATCCAGGCGGCCGCCGTACTCTTCCGACCACGGACCAGATGTGCGTAGCGACCCGCATAAGGATGAAGAGGGACTGAATGAGCGTGGTGTGGGCGGCGACGTCACCGGAGTCGGGGCTGTTTCAGCCGGCTGAGAGGCATTCGGAGGTGACGGAGCTGTCGGACCGATTCAGCGACCTGCGTTCCCGTGGCCAGGGGTACGTCGAGGTTCGTTCGCCGCACACGGAGTTTCCTGTGGTGACCCTTGCTTTCCGAGGTGATCACGCGGTCATCCACCTCATGAGGGACACCGTGCGGATGTCCCTGCTCGTGGGGGACGGCACCGTGGTCACCGAGGCCGAGGTTCCGGTCATGAATGAATCGGTTGCCTTCTCGGGTGAATTTGTCCTGAACATCGACCGGGCGTGGGACCTGGTGACCTGCTTCATCCGGACCTGGGCGCCCGGCCCACTGGGTGAGTGGTCCCAGTACGTCGCGTGAGCAACCGCGTCAGGACTGCTCCATGCCCTCCGCCGGCAGGCTCTGCGGCAGTTCCAGTCGTGGGAACTGGTCGGCGTGGAACGTGGTGATCTCAGTGATCGCTCCGCCGGTGACGCGCAGGACGTCGATCGTCAGGGGCAGGTACGCGTTCTGCTGTTTCTGCCAGAGGTAGAAGGCGACAGCGGGCTGCCGGTTCACGGAGGTGGGGACGGCGCGCAGGCCCCTCATGTTCTCGAAGCCGCCTGCGACCCAGTCGTTCACCACCGCGTCGCGGCCGACGTACAGGCCCGGCGTGGGCGGCATCGAGCAGCGGACGTCGTCCCGCAGCAGCGCGGCGAGGCCTTTGATGTCCGTGGCCACGCTGGCGTCGGTGTAACGGCGGACCAACTCGCGTGTCCCGGCGTCCTGTTCGCCGCCGGTCCAGTCCTGCCGTTCGGCGGGCAGATGCTCCCGCAGACCGGCGCGGGCCCGCTGCAGCGCGCTGTTCACGGAGTTGACGGAGTCCCCGAGGTGCTCCGCGACATCCTTCGCCGGCCAGCCGAGCACATCCCGCAGGATCAGCACGGCCCGCGGGCGCGGCGCGAGGTGCTGTACCGCGACGAGGTACGCCAGCTCGATCGTCTCCCGCGCGACGGCGACGGCCTCCGGCTCACCCGCGTCGGCCGCGGGCAGTTCGTCGAGCAGCCGGTCCGGGTAGGGCTGCAGCCACAGCACCTCGCCGCCGGTCGCGGGCTCCGGGCGGGATTTGGCGAGCTGGTCCAGGCAGGCGTTGGTGGCGATCCGGTACAGCCAGGCCCGGAACGTGGACCGCCCCTCGAAGGACTCCCGTCGGCGCCAGGCGCGGAAGAACGTCTCCTGCACGGTGTCCTCAGCGTCCTCGAACGATCCGAGCATCCGGTAGCAGTGCACGTGCAGCTCCCGCCGGTGCCGCTCCGCCAGCCCCGCGAACGCCGGCTCGTCGACCTCGCCCAGCCCGCTCACACCCAGCCCGCTCACACCGCTCATGCCCAGTTCCTTCAGTCGCAGGTTCCCGCTCATCACATCGTCCTTCCGCCGCGGCGTATCCCGTCGTAGGTGTGACGGGTGCGGGCGCGAAAACTCATCACCAGGCCCCTCGGCACCACTGAGCGTGGCTCCACCCTCGCGCTGCCTCGCCTCTTGTGCGCGACACATGATTGCGTCTGGGTTAATCGTCGGTTCAGATATGTGCACTTGATGTTAAGTGGCGACCTCCCTAACGTTCTCGGCATGAACCTCACCGTCCTCGCGGCCTCCGGCCAGACCGGAATCGCCCTCACCCGACAGGCGCTGCGACGTGGTCACACCGTGACCGCCATCGCGCGTAACCCCGAGAAGATCGCCCTGCCCGACTCCCCGAACCTGCGCAAGGTCGCGGCCGACGTGCACGACGCGGCCAGTGTCGCCGCCGTCGTGGACGGGGATTCCGTGGTCCTTTCCGCCCTCGGTACGGACCGGTCCGGGACCCTCCTGGCCGGCGCCCGGGCCGTCGTCGCCGCCGGTCCGCGGCGCGTGATCTGGCTCGGTGCCTACGGCACGGGCGAGTCCGCCGAAGTGGCGGGGGAGGGGGCGGGCATGCTCGCCAAGGTGCTGGGCGACCGCCTCGCGGACAAGGTCGAGGCCGACAACACCGTTCTCGCGGCCGGCGGCACGGTCTTCCACGCGGGCATGCTCGCCGACGGTCCGGAAAGTCCTCACCGGCGCACCGTCGGTCTGGAGGCCGGGCCCCCCTTCGACCTCGGTGCGAAGGTGAGCCGGGAGACCGTGGCCGCGGCGATGCTCGACGAAGCCGAAGTGCCTGTTCATCCGGGCGCCGTTGCGCTGCCGCTGGCGGAGTAGGCGCAGTTGGCGGAGTAGTCAGCCGGCGGTGATGCTTCGGCGGTCCGCATGCCGTCGGTCGATCGGCGCTGTGCGCCCGCCGCGCCGGGAGATCACCACATGCGGCTGCCCCGCATGGAAGACCAGGCCGAGTCCGGCCGCGCGAGTGGTACGCGCGCATCGCCACCACGAACCGATCATCGCCCGACCGGCTCGGGCCGCAACTCGGGCATCCATCCCTCTCGATCAACCAGCAGGAGCATCCCATGAGTCAGGAACTGCTTGCCGCCACCGTCGCCGCCGTCCGCGCTGCCGGCGCCCGGATGATGACGCGCTACTCCACCGAGTCCCGCCCGCAGGCTCTCCCCGAACTGCTCGCGAACCTCCAGGCCAATGACGCGGCTGTGGTCGACGTGTTGCGCCCGGCACTGACCGAGGCCCTGCCCAGCGGGGGCTGGCTCAACGACGAGCACGGCTCGGGGCCGATGGCCACGGGGGAGTGGTGGCTCATCGACCCGGTCGGCGGCAACGTCAACGCCGTGCACGGCATGCCCGACTGGAACATCGGCGTGAGCCTCGTCCGCGACGGCCGCCCGGTGCTGGCGGTGGTCTACTTCCCCGTACTCGACGAGATGTTCACCGCGACCGAAGGCGGCGGGGCGTTCCTCAACGGCGTACGGCTGCAGGTCTCGGCCAAGACGTCGCTCGACGGCGCCCTCGCCGGGACCGGCCAGGCACAGCCGGGGCATGACCCCGAACTCGCGGAGCGGACCGGCTCCGCCTTCGCCGCGATGACGAACTCCGCCCTGTACGTACGGGTGTCCGTGCCGGTGACACACCAGCTCGCCCAGGTCGCCGCGGGCCGGATGGATCTGCACTGGCAGTTCGACCACGTCCGGTCCCACGCGGCAGGTGTGCTGCTGGTCCAGGAGGCCGGAGGCGTCGTCACCGACCTCGAAGGCAAGCCGTGGGAACTGGCCAGCGAGAACTACCTTGCCGCCGCGCCGGGCGTGCACGCCGCCGCCCTGGAGGTCCTGACCGGCTGAGGGCCCCTGAGAACCATCCGCGGGGCCGAGTTCGCACGTGGTTTCCTCCCGCGCGGCACACATCGGAGGTGCAGCGCGGGACGACGGGAAACCACTCGCCGCACATCGCTGAACTGAACTGAACGGACCCGCCCGGTCAGCGTCGTTGCTGGGCGGCCATCCACTGCCAGATGTGGGTTCCGTCGATGCTGGGGTCGTTGCGGGCGACGTAGATCCACGACCAGTGGCCGGAGAACTGGTGGCCGTTCCAGACGACGTGGTCGTAGAGCGTCGCGAGCGAGCCGGGGATGAGTTCGTGCGCGTGGACGGTGTTGGCCTGCGGGTCCACGGTGAGGTCGTCTCGGGAGGCGACGAGCCAGCTGGGCGTGCTGATCCGCGCCAGTTCACTGTCGGGGATCAGCGGCGCTCCGCCGGGCGGGAACGATCCGACGACGCCGCAGATCGGCACGGAGGCGGCGAACAGTGTGGGATAGACGGTCGTCATCTTCATGCTCATGTAGCCGCCGTTGCTGCAGCCGACGACGTAGATCCGGTCGTGGTCGATGCGGTGGGCGCGCGTGACCTCGCCGATGATCTCGCGGATCAGGGGGGCGAAACGGGGGCCGTCCTGCATCCAGGCGGAGGTGCTCTGCGGGGCCAGCACATAGGCACCCCCGAAGATGCGTTGCGCTTCGGGGGTGGCGAAGCCCAGTGCGCCGCGGTTGGCTCGGAGCGTGGTCTCGTTGTCGTAGTAGTCGGGCAGCGAGGCGCCCTCGCCCCCGCCGTGCAGCCAGACGATCAGCGGGCGCCTGCCCTTGCGGGAGGAGTGGGCGCCGGTGGGGGAGTACAGCCGGTACTTCATTCCCGAGCCGGAGACGTGGGAGCTGAAGGCGTCGACCTCGGGGTCCGACAGCCGGCGGCTCTGCACGAAGTTCTCGACGGTGATCGACCGGTGATCGAGCAAGGCGAACGGGGCCTGCTGGGTGATGGTGTAGGCGAGGTCGAGCATGACGTTGCGGCCCCTGCCGGCGATGTAGCCGAGCGTGCCGCCGCCGGTCTGGCCCTCGGCATGGCTCAGGTCGAGCACGATGTCGCCGCGACGGTCGAGCCGAACCGCGGTCACCGTGCGGTCGAGGTCGTACTCGCTGAAGATGGCGTCGCCGTCGGCGATGGGGATCGGACTGGTGGCCTTGGCGTGCACGGTGAAGGTGCCCGTGGTCAGGCTGGCGGGGTCGATCGCGCCGAGCCGGGCGGCGTCGAGAGTGACCGAGGTGACCTGTTCACCGCCGTCCAGCACTTGGGCGTTGAGGGTGAATCTCATGCTCCTGGCCCGACGGTCGCCGGCGTACGCGGCGACGCCGGGCAGCGACAGGCCGGCGGCGGCGCCCGTGCCGGCGGCCAGAAGGGTGCGACGGCTGAGCGGTATTGCCATGCGGACTCCTTGAGTGGGGGGCTTCATCGCGGCTTGCCCGGCGAATCCGGCGCTGCCGCTGAGGAGTTGACGGCGGCCCGCCCGTGCCGGATCAGGACGGGCAGTGTCATGAGCAGCACAAAGGCGAGCACCGTCGGCAGGTTACCCGTGTCACCGCGTAGCGGACAGGTGCCGCTTCGGCTTTTCTCCGCACGGCGACGGGCGGCCCTCGGACCCTGTCGCCCGGCGGTCGCCGTGCGCGCTTGCTGACCGGACCCCGACGAGGGTCCTTGCGGCCTTCACCTCGGCCGGCGGCCGGTGGGGGCGGGCCGCGCAGTTCCCCGCGCCCCTTGCGAGGCCCGCTACGAGACACGCGCTGTTCGTAGGGGCGCGGGGAACGGCGCGATCGGCCCCCACCGTCCCGCAGCCGAACGCTCAGCCCTGGCCGCCCGATCCCAACCCCAGCCCCTCCCCGCGGCGCCCGGACCGTGGCCGAGACCCGTGGGTCGGCGGTGACAGCGGGGAACGGCCGGATCCGTACGTTGTCCCCGGCGTGCGGCACGGCACAGGCTGCTGCCTGCCGGGCGGGACGACTAGTCGAACCGGGGGACCCTGCCATGCTGCGCATCCATTTCACACCCGACGACCTGAGCCTCATCCGGGTGGCGAACACACCCGATCCGCTCTGGGAGATCACGTCCAGCCTGCACCGACTCCAGACCACCCAGGGCCGTTGGGCCTACGCCCACTGGCATCGCGCGACCAGGGACGTCCTGGCAGGCACCCGGCTCGGTGCCGCCGTCCGGCGACTGCTCGTCCCGGTGCTGCCCAGGGCCCGTTACTGGCCCGACTTCCTCTCCCCGCAGGAGTCCGCGGACGGGCTCGAACCGGGACTCGCCGCGATCCTCGACACCCCGCCCGGCCGCGTCGCCGACGAGGTCGCCCTGCTCGCCCGCTTCGGCCGGGCCCCCGCCTGGGCGCACCGGCTCACCGAACGCCGCTTGCGCGGGGAACTCGTGCGGCTGCTGCGCGACTACCACGACACCGTCGTCGCCCCGCACCAGGAATTCATCGGCGCCGCGCTGGCGGGCGAACGCGTCCTGCTCTCCCGTGCCCTCCTCGACGGCGGTGTCGGCGGGCTGCTCAGCGGCCTCTCGCCCGCCATGCGCTGGCGTCCGCCGGTCCTGCACGTCGACTACGTGCAGGACCGCGACCTGTACCTCGACGGCCGCGGACTGCGCCTCGTCCCCTCCTACTTCTGCTGGCAGTCACCCGTCTCGCTGGCCGACGACACGCTCCGGCCGGTACTGGTCTACCCGCTGCACGACAGCCGGCCCGCCGCGCCGCCCGAGCGTTCGGAAGCCTCCCTTTCCGCGCTGCTCGGCCGTACCCGGGCCGCCGCCCTGCGCATCCTGGCCCGCGGCGCGACCACCTCCGAACTCGCCCGCCACCTCGGCGTCTCACCCGCGACGGCCACCCACCACACGACCGTGCTGCGGGACGCGGGCCTGGTGCGCAGCGGACGCGTGCGGAACACCGTCCTGCACACCCTCACCCCGCTCGGGGCGGCCATGCTGCGGCCGCCGGACACGGCACATTCAAGTCAGAGCCGGTCGGGCGTCCAGGCCCTCGCGAAGGCCCCGGACACCCCAGCGGCCCCACCGCTCACGCACGCCCCGCCGGAGCGGTGAACTCCGCTGCCGGGCCTGGGACTTTCGAGACGCTTCGAAGGTCGTGGTGGCGTCGGGGCGGGCGCTGCGACTGTTTCCCGCGGCACCGCACGAGCCGGTCCGACCACCGGTCCGACCGCCGGCCCGAGCCACGACCGAACGAGGAGACACGAAGCATGTCGAAGAGAGGCACCATCAACCGGAGCCTGACGGCGGGGGCGCTGGCGTTCGTCTGCGCGGGCACCGGCGTCGCGCTCGCCCCCGTGGCGTCCGCCGCCCCGGCGGCCTGTACCCCCTCGGCCATCACCACCGGGGAGTACGAGAGCCAGGGCACCGTCCGCAACAAGTCCGCCACCAGCACCTGCGGCGACCTCAACCTGACGTACTCCCTGAACAGCACCTCGCGGCTGTACGACTACTACGCGGGCCGCCTGCGCCGTTCCGACGGCACCTGGTTCACCTGCGCCAAGCGTTACGTCCAGGCGTACGACGGCAACCACAGCATCAACGACTCCACGTACTGGCTGTGCACCGACGTCAACGACAACACGCCGTTCAGCGTGGCCAGCCTCCTCGAAGGCGGCGACAGCGTCACGATCACCCACTGACCTCGGCCCAGACCCACGGGG
>NZ_JBHWZP010000009.1:0-69723 GCF_042728395.1 Streptomyces sp. NPDC060205 | reverse complement strand
CCGCTTGCGGTGGGGCCCTTCAACGTTAGTGGTCTCAGTTTTGGACCCAGTTGCTGTGATTGGACCGGCGCGGGCTCCGGTGAACGGTGATCTGCCTCGCCGCTGGTGAGGCGTCGGACGCCGTCAGTGCTGTCGACCTGGTCGTCGCCGCGACCGCCGAGTTGCAGGGGCTCACCCTGCTCCATCGCGATCACGACTTCGAGTGCGGAACCCCACGTACCCGCTGGCCTTCGGCTGAGTGCCGTGCCTTCGACGGGCGCGTCCACGACCTCACTCAGCCGGTTCAGGGAGTTCGTAGCGCGATCGTTCCCTGTGCCACCGCGCACAGCCTCCGGGTTCCCCGTGTGTCCTGCGTGTCCAGTGTCGACAGGTCGCAGCGGCAGACTATTCGGGTGCGGCCGGCTCGTACGACGTGGGCGTGGGCCCGTAAGAGGGTGCCGTCCGCCGGGCGTAGGTAGTCGATGGTGAAGCCCGAGGTGAGTACGTGTGCTCCGGCGGCGCTGCCCGCGGCGAAGGTCAGGGCGTTGTCGGCCGCGTAGGCGAGTACGCCGCCGTGCACGAAGCCGTTCTGCTGGCGCAGGTCGTCCCGGATGTCCAGTTCCAGGACCGCCTCGCCCTCGCCGAAAGCCACCAGGCGCGTGCCGAGCAGCTTGCTGAAAGGCTGCGCCGCCAGGGCCTCTTGGGCGGCGGCCAGGTCCAGGGGCAGAGGCAGGGTCAGGGGGGCCTTCACACACCTACACCTCAGTTTCGGACGTCGGGGGCGGGAGAGAGGGGGCGTGCTGTCGTTCGTCGCCCTTACTTCACTAGTGAAGTGAGAGTCCCGTACGGCTGTCGCGTCTGTCAACATCGGGGCATGTCCGAGTCCGAACGCGGGTCCGAAGTCGTAGCCGATCAGCGGTTGTTCTTTCTTCTGCAGCGGGCCGCGCATCGGCTGCGTACCGTCGCGGACCGGCGCTGTACGGCCGCCGCCGGGGTCACCACCGCGCAGCTCGGTGCGCTGTTCGCCGTGCGGGACCGGCCCGGTGGCACCCAGCGGGAGCTCGCCCGCACCCTGGGGCTGCGTGAGTCCGCCGTCACCGCGCTCGTCGCCCGGCTCACGGCGGCCGGGTTCGTCGTGCGGCGGGCCCATCCGCGCGAGCACCGGGCCGTCACCCTTGAGCTCACTGACGAGGGCGGTGCCGCCCTGCGCGCCGCCCAGCCGGAGATCGACCGCTTCAACGCTGAGCTGCGCGCCCTCCTCGGCGGCCAGGGCTTCGCGCGGACCTCCGCCGCCCTGGACCGCCTTGCCCACTGGGATGCCGAGTGAGGGAGGGAGGAGGAAGGGGGACGGCCTAGACCGGCCGACTGCCGGCGGCCGCCAGTCGGTCTCTCAGGCGGGCCGTGTCCTGCCCCGGCGGCAGGCCGTACGTCCGCCGGTACTCGCGGTTGAACTGGGTCGCCGACACGTAACCGACCTTCTCCGCGACCAGCGCCGCCGTGGTGTCACCGGCGAGGAGGAGCCGGCGGGCCTCCTGGAGGCGCAGGTGCTTCTGGAAGCGCAGGGGGCTCATCCCCGTGGCCGCCTTGAAATTGCGGTGCAGGCTCGCGGTGCTCATGTGCGCCGTCGCCGCGATCTCGTCGACGGCGAGCGGCTCGGCGAACCGTGCGCAGATCCAGCGGGCCGCCGTACGGACCCTGGCCGCGGGCGAGTCCGCCAGGGTGTAGTGCCGCAGGGTCGGGCCGAGCGCGGTGCCGAGCAGCCGGTAGAGGATCTCCGTCTCGAAACGGCCCGCCAGGGCGCGGATGTCCTGCGGGGTGTCGAGGAGCCGTACCCAGCGGGTGACCGCGTCGGCGATCTCGGGAGTCATCGGTGCCGTGACCGGGCCGGTGGGGCCCGGGCCGGGGAGAGCGGGCCGGTCGGTGCCGTCCGGTTCCAGTTCCAGCAGGAGGTCGGCGAGCCGGACACCGTCCAGGCGCAGGACCGCCGAGCGGTACGGCACCTCCTCGAACGTGGCCGTGACCGGCAGGACCAGCGAGTTGAGGAACACCTGCCCGCTCCCGGCCGTCCAGCTCCGCTCGCCCGCGACACTGCTCTTGGAGCCCTGGACGACGAAGCAGATCATCGGCTCGTAGAGCAGATCGAGCGGCGCCTGCGCCTCGTCGAGTGTCACCAGTCGCTGGCGCGGCACCGCGGTGTCGGACCACATGTCGCTGCCGTGCCGGGCGATGGCCGCGGCGAGTTCGTCCAGCATGCGCGCTCCCTGTCTGTGTCCGCGGGCCCGGGCCGGGTGGCTCTGAGAGGATCAGGCAATCCTATGCGGTCGGCTGCCCATGACCTGCGGCGTGCGCGCTCCTAGCGTTGACGGCATGACACAGCAAGACAATGGACAGCAGAACGGGCAGCAGAACGGGCAGCAGGGCGGGCAGCAGGGCGGGCAGGACGAGGGACGGCAGGACAAGAGCAGTGGGCTGTCCGTTCGTGCTCTCGGCGGGCAGGGGCTGAGCGTCGGCGCGATCGGCCTCGGCACCATGGGCATGACCATGGCGTACGGCGCCGGGGACGAACCCGGCGGTATCGCGACCATCCGCCGGGCGTACGAACTCGGCGTCACGCTCTTCGACACCGCTGAGCTGTACGGCATGGGCACCGGGAGCAACGAGCAGCTGCTCGGCCGGGCCCTGCGCGGCATCCGCGACGACGTCGTGATCGCCACCAAGTTCGGCTTCGACATGGACGCCCCGCAGAACGCCGACGGGTACGCCCTCAACAGCCGACCCGAGCACATCCGCGAGGTCACCGAGAACAGCCTCCGCCACCTCGGGACCGACCGCATCGACGTGCTGTACCAGCACCGCGTCGACCCGGATGTCCCCATCGAGGACGTGGCGGGCACGATCGGCGAACTGATCGCCGAAGGCAAGGTGCGGTACCTGGGGCTGAGCGAGGCCGGGCCCGACATCCTGCGGCGCGCCCACGCCGTCCACCCGGTGTCCGTGCTGCAGACCGAGTACTCCGTGTTCGAGCGGGCCGTCGAGGCCGACGTGCTGCCCGTGGTGCGCGAGCTGGGCATCGGATTCGTACCGTATTCGCCGCTCGGCCGGGGGTTCCTGACCGGCACCGTGAAGCCGGCCGCCGAGTATCCCGCCGACGACATGCGCAGCTGGGACGACCGCTGGCAGCCCGGCAACTACGAGCGGAACCTGACCGCCATCCGCGAACTGACCGCCCTCGCGGCGGCCAAGGGGATCTCCGTGACGCAGCTGGCCCTGGCCTGGCTGCTGGCCCAGGGCGACGACGTCGTCCCGATCCCGGGCACCCGCAGCCCGCAGCGCCTCGCCGAGAACGTGGCCGCCGCGGACGTCACGCTGACTCCGCAGGACCTGGCCCGCGTCCAGGAGATCCTGCCCAGGGGGGCCGCCGGGTCCCGTTACCCCGAGGCGATCATGCCGACCTGGTAGCGACATCCGGGGCCCGGCACACCCCGGGCCCGACCGTCGCCTCCGCGGGCCGGCACCGTCTCCTCCGCAGGTCGGCGCAGCCCTTTCCCCAGGTCAGCGGGCGATCTTCACCTGCCGTGTCTCCGACACCTGGTCGATGTCCGACGTGCGGATGGTGACCTTCATCGTCCAGGTGCCGGCGAGGGGCAGATTGAGGGACCGGGTCCCCCAGTAGCCGCCCTGGTCGGTGAGCCGGGCGTCGATGGGGCCGATCTTCTGGGCCTTGAGGGTGAAGGAGAGCTTGATCTCGGGGACGGTGGCGATGCCTCCGTCGGGGCCGATCACGACCGCCTCGACCGTGTTCTCGCCGACGCGGCCCGGCTCCAGGACGATCTGGACCTTGCCGTGGCCGCCCGGGGTGCCGACGTCGAAGGGGATCAGGGTCGTGGACGCGGTCGGGCCGCTGCCGGGGGCGTTCGCGGTGGACTCGGCCGCCGCGGCCGTCTCCAGTTCGGCACGGCCGGGCTGGGTGCCGGTCAGTACGGTCGTGATGACCAGTACCGCCACCCCTACGACGACCTCGGCGAGAACCGAGCGGCGCAGGGCGCGGTGACCGGCCCCGCCGCCTTCCGCCCCGGACGTCGGCGACGGGGACGAGGACGAGGAGTCCTTCAGCGATGAGAGCGACGGCGGCGAGGGGTCGTCGCCCAGCGGCTCCGACACCGGGTCGGCCACGGCCCCTGACCCGGCCCCGGACACGGCCATCTCCGGCACCCGTGCCTCCGCCGGTCGGGCCACCTCCGTGAGCCGGGCCGTCCAGCGGCGCGAGAAGGCCGCCGCGGCCAGCAGCAGCACCACCGCGCAGACTTTCGCGACCAGGATCCGCCCGTACGAGGTGCCGAACACCGCGTCGAAGGAGCCGAGTCCGCGCCAGGACTGGTAGACGCCGGTCAGCACCAGGACCGTGACCGAGGCGAACGCCAGCCGCGAGAAACGGTGCACGGACACGGCCGGGAGCGGGACCTCGGACCGGTGCAGCGCGGTGAGCAGGGCGCCGAGACCGCCGAGCCAGACCGCCATCGCCAGCAGATGCAGCATGGTGGACGTCATCGCCAGGGGCACCTGGATGCCGGCGGACGCGTGCTCGGCGACGGCCCACGTGCCCGCGAGGGCCAGCGCCAGGAACCCGCCGACCGCGAGAACGGCCGGCGTCGGCGCCGGTCCCGGCGCCGACGTGAGTTCCCCGGACCCGGACCCGGAATCGGACCCAGACCCGGAATCGGACCCGGCCCCGGACCGCCGCAGCGCCGCCTCCGTCCGTACGAGGAAGACCGCCGCCCCCGCCAGCAGCACGAGCCGGGCGAGCAGGGCCCAACCCGGCCTGCTCGTCAGGGTGTTCTCGATGAGGGCCGGGTCCAGGAGGGTCGACGGGCCGGTGCCGCGTTCGTACGGGCCGCGCAGGAAGACGAGGACGACCGTGGTGGCGAGGAGGGTCCACCAGCCGGCGCGCACGAGTCCGCGCAGCGGCTGGGTGCTCGGCGGGCGGCAGGCGAGGACGAAGACGACCACGCCGATGAGCAGGGCGACGGCGGCGTACGCGGCATAGCGGGCGATGTCGTAGAGGGCGCCCGAGGCGGGGTTGACGGCCGGCTCGGCGGAGACGGTGGCGGTCGTCGCGGAGGGCTCGCCGATGGAGAAGGTGAAGGCGCCGGAGATGGGGTGACTGTCCGCCGAGACCACACGCCACGCGACCGTGAACGTACCGTCGGGCAGGTCGTCGCGGAGCCGCACGCGGACCTTGTCGGAGCTGCCGGGGACGTGTTCCGTGTCGCCGCCGTTGACGCGGCGGTTCTCGGGGCTGAGCACGCGCAAGGAGTCGTCGGTGATGCCGACCGACTCGGTGAAGGTCATGGTGACCTCGCGCGGCGCGGTCTGCAGGACGGACCCTTCACGGGGGTCGGTGTTCCGCACGGCCGAGTGGGCGGACGCGGAGGTCGCGCCGCCCAGCAGGAGCAGCAACAGCGTGCCCAGCAGGGCGACGAGGGCCGCGGCCCGGTGTGTACGGCGCACTCGGACCACGTCGGCTCTCCCTGCTTCTCGTGCTCGTGCTCGTCCTGCTTCTCGTGCTTGTCCTGCTTCTCGTGCTTGTCCTGCTTCTCGTGCTCGTCGCGCGTTCGTCCGTGGCCTCCGCAGAAGCGACCTCTGGGAAGTGACCTCTGTGAAGCGGCCTCTGTGAAGTGACCTCTCAGGAAGTACGGATGTACGCGGCACGCTGTTCAACCCGTTCACCACGTCGGCCGCGCCGAGATCCCCCCGTCCACCACCAGGTCGTGCCCGGTGATCCAGGAGGCCATCGGCGAGGCGAGGAACACGCAGGCGTCGCCCACGTCCTCCGGGCGCCCCAGCCTCCCGGTGGGCACCGCCTCTTCCCAGCGGCGTACGCCCTCCGGCCAGGCCCGCGCGAGGCCTTCGCGGTCGATCAGGCCCGGCGAGACGGTGTTCACGCGGATGCCGTAGGGACCGTACTCCAGGGCCGCCGAGCGCGCGTGCATGACGACGGCCGCCTTCGACGCGGAGTAGTGCGCGTGGTGCGGGGCGGGGTGCGTGGCCTCGATGGACGCGATGTGCGTGATGCTGCGCACACGTCCACCGGGTACGTCCCCTGTATCCCCTGCGCCCCTCGTGTCCCGCGCATCCCGCGCATCCCGCATCAGCTCCGCCGCGGCCTGCGTGCACGCGAACACGCTCGACACGTTGGCGTCGGCCACCGCACGCCAGTCCGCCAGCTTCATGCCGGGCAGTTCCTGGACCGGTTGGACGCCCGCGTTGTTGACCAGGGCCGTCAGCGCGCCGCCTCCCCAGTCCGCGGCCTCGCGCACCACCCGCTGGCACTCGGACTCCACGGTCAGATCGGCGCTCAGGGCCACCGCGCGACCGCCCGATCGCGAGATGAGGGCGACGACTTCACTCGCCGCCTCCTCGTTCGTACGGAAGTGGACGGCGACGGCCGCGCCCGCCGCCGCGAACCGGAGCGCGATCCCCCGCCCGATGCCGCCCGAGGCCCCGGTGATCAGTGCCACCTGGCCTTCGAGCAGCCCGCCGCGAGAACCGGGGGCTCCCGGCACTCCGGTCACGGGCGGCTCAGCGCGGTGATCCGCGCCGCCTGTGCCGGGTAGCGGGCGGCGAGTTCGGTCCCGTCCCCGTGCTCGTACCCCTCGTAGGTGAAGCCGGGTGCCATCGTGCAGCCGAAGAACGACCAGGTGCCGTCCGCGGCGACCCGGGCGCCCATCCAGGTGCGGGCGGGCACGGTGAACTGGATGTGCTGGCCGCCGAGGACGTTCGGGCCGAGAAGGACCGTACGGGACGTGCCGTCGGGGGCGAGGAGCAGCAGTTCCAGCGGGTCCCCCAGATAGAAGTGCCAGGTCTCGTCGGCCGGGAGGCGGTGCAGGGCGGAGAAGTCGCCGGGCCGCGAGGTCAGGAGGGCCACTATCGCGGAGCCCTCGGGCCGTCCGTCGGGGCGTTCGGGACCCGCCCAGGTACGGCGGAAGAGGCCGCCTTCCTTGGGGATGGGCTCCATTCGGTAGTGCGCGGCTAGGGCTTCCGGAGTGATGTCATTGGCCACTCCCCGACCATGCCCCACCGGAGGGCGCGGATGCGCCGTCCCGCACCAGGAAAGCCAGTCGCGCCTTCTTCTCCGGCAGGTACACCTCCGGGAGGTCGATCTCCGGCAGCACGACCGGCGGGCCGAGCACGAAGCCCTGGCGGATCAGCCGGGCGATCGCCTTCTCGTTGCGCAGGTCGGGCTCGACCACGACCCGCGGCCGGTCGAGCACCCGCAGGACGTACGTGGTGAAGGCCCGGAGCAGGGCGGTGCTGTGGCCGGGCCGGCCAACGCCCCCGGGTGGCGGGCCGATCAGCAGGTGGACACCGATGTCGCCCGGCTGCACCTCGTAGCACTCGCTGACCCGGTCGGCCTCGGGTTCGTACGTCTGGAAGAGCGCGGCCGGTTCGCCGTCGAGGACGGCGAGGAACGCGTGGTGCGTGTCGAGGGAGCCGAGATGCCGGTAGGTCTCCAGCACCTGCTCCCTGGTGAAGCCGCCCATGCCCCAGAAACGGGCCCGTTCCGCCGTCACCCAGGGGTGCAGCACGTCGAGGTCGGCCTCCGCGTCCACGGGCACGACACGGACGGTGCCGAGACCTTCGACGGCCTCCTCGTGGACGGCCGCGCGGTCGTGAAAAGCAAAGGTCGGGGTCGGGGTCGTGTACGCCGTCATGCGCTGTCCTCGTTGTTCCTGTTGTTCTTGTTCTTGTTCTTGTTCTTGTTGTCGTCGTGGGACCGGTCCGGGCGGAGCTGGGTCCAGTCGGTGGTCACGGGGGCCAGTTCTCCGCCGAGCCACAGGGGGAGCTGGTCGCGGTGGTGCGGTGCACCCGGTACGCCCGACGCGCCGAACGGCACCACCCAGAGGCTGTCCTCACGGCGTGCCAGGTCCCACACGTAACGGGCGGCGGGGCCCCGCGCGGCCCGGTCGGTGAGCCCCGGCACGGCCGACGTGCACAGCACGCAGTCGTGATCGCCGGAGAGTCCCGGCTCACCCGCGTCGTACGCGGGGTCCGGCACCGCACGCCAGGGAGCGAGGCGGTGGGTGTCGCCCCACACCCCCTTCGGCGGGTCCCCGGCCACCTCCTCCACGGCCGCCCTGACGATCTCGGCGCGGTCGATCCCGTACAGCGTCTGCGCCGTGAGGAGGTTTTCGAGGGCGAAGGCGACGCGGGGGAGGAGCGCGAGCCAGGGGCGGAACACCTCGGGATACGGCGGGGGTTCGGTCAGCGGGGCCAGGGCGGGGTGGGCGGCGAGGCGGCGTACGACGGCGCCGCGGACCGCCGCGTACACAGCCGCCTCCGTGCTGTCGGCGGCCATGTGGCGGTCCCAGCCGAGGAGTTGACCGCGCAGGGCGGCGGCCTCGGGGCTGAGGTCTTCGAGGGCGGCGAGGCGGTTCAGCAGCGGGGCCGCGGAGGCGAGATGGGTGTCCATGTGGAAGGCTGCCATGTCGGCGGCCTTCCAGTCCTTCCGCGCGTCGAGGAGGGTACGCAGACGGGTGGCCCGGTGCGGGGGCGCGAACTCGACGCCGAGGGGACTCGCGGGGCCGCGCTGGTTGGCCATGACCGCGATGCCGTCGTCGACCGACCCGCGCGGCAGGGGGGCGTACCAGCCGCGCCACTCGTGGCCGGGCTCCCAGGCCGGGACGATCCGGGTGCCGTTCAGCGGGTCCCGTACGGGTACGCGGCCCGCGACGCGGTGGAGCAGGCCGCCTTCGGTGTCGGCCGCCTGGACGACGTTGACGGGCTCGGCCCAGTCGTCGAGAGCGCGGTCCACGTCGGCGACCCGGCGGGCACGGAGAAGGGGCAGGAGGGCACTGAAGCCGAGATCCTGGGAGACGCGGGGCGGGTGGCGGAGGCTGACGGGGCCACCGGTCGGGTTCTCACGCCCGCCATCGCCACTGCCACCGCGACCGCCACTGTGGGGGTCCGGGCCGGGGTTGATGATGACCGGGCCGCGGTCGGTCTCGATCACCTCGACCTCCACGGGGTCGGCGCCGGCCACTTCGATCAGCTCGGTGCGACGGGCGGCCGGGTGCCACCTCCCGTCCGGGCCGAGCGTCTCGACCGGCCGGCCCTCTCCGCTCTTGCCGGTCTCCGCGGCCTCTCCGTCGCCGGACCGCCGGAGCCGCTCCCGGTACAGATCCTGGTAGTCGGCCATCGCGTTGGTGATCGCCCAGGCCACCGTGCCGGTATGGCCGAAGTGGGCGATGCCGGGAACGCCCGGTACGGCGAGACCCACGACATCGAACTCCGGGCAGGCGAGGCGGACTTGCTGGTAGACGCCCGGCGCCTCGATGAACCGGTGGGGATCGCCCGCGATGACCGGCAGCCCGGTGGCGGTGCGCTCACCGGTGACGAGCCAGCCGTTGCTGCCGGAGGTGCCGGGCCCGTCGGTGGCGAACAGACTGACGGCGTCCGGACCGAGATGGCGTACGACCTCCTCGCGCCACAGTTTCGCCGGGAACCCGGCGAACAGGATGTGCGTGGCCAGCCAGACGCCCAGCGGGGTCCACGGTTCCCACCGGCCGGGGGCGAGCCCGACGGCCCCGAACTCCGGTGCGCTGCTGGCCCCTTCGGGCAGGCCCTCGTTGACCCCGTCGACGTACGCCCGGACCCAGGCGGCCGTCTCGGGGTCCCGTCTCTCCAGGGCCGTGAAGCAGCGTCTCGCCGTGTCGTCGAGCAGGGCCTGTCTCGCGAACCGGTCCCAGGCGAGCGCGTCCGCGCCGAGGAACGCGGCCGAGGTGCCGCGCGCCCTGTGCCGCTCGACCTCGATCTGCCAGGCGCGGTCGTGGGCCGTGACGAGGCCCTGAGCGCGGGCCAGTTGGAACGCGTCGCCCGCGCGCAGGTGCGGGACGCCCCAGGCGTCGCGGTAGATCTCGGCAGTCACCCTGCGTCTCCCCCTCGATTGAAGATTAGGTTAGGCTCACCTAATTAACGTGTGGCGGAATCGTACGCGAAGGGTGAAAACGGCATGGGGCAGGGGCACGGCTGGGAGGGCGCGGTCCTCAAACTGTTCCGGGGCAAGGACTTCACGTTCACGGTCCTGGGCGCTCAGGACGTCACCGAGCACTACCGCCGGCTGCACCTCTCCGACGGCGGCATGCTCGCGGCGACCGGGGTGCACCCGACGATGTGGGTACGGCTGTGGTTCGACAACGCGGGCAAACCGCATCAGCGGGCGTACACCCTCGTGGACCCCGACCCCGCCGCGGGCACCTTCGGTCTGGAGTTCGCGCTGCACGAGGGGTGCGCGAGCGATTGGGCGCGGTCCGCGAAGGCCGGGGACACCATCGAGGCCACGGTCCAGGGCACCGGCTTCACCGACCCCGACCCGGCCCCGTCCCGGGTGCTGGCGATCGCCGACGCGGCCTCGCTGCCCGCGCTGAACTCCCTGCTGGGCGCGGTGGGCACGACGCCCGCGACGATCTGGTTCGAGACCGCAGGGAGCAGCGGGAGCGGCGCGGGCAGTGGGGGCGGGGATGTCCGGGGCATGGACGGGCTGCCCCTGCGGGTCGACCCGGCCCGCCACGACCTGCGTACGGTTCCCCGGCTCGACCGGGGCGCCCACCTGGTGGCGCAGGTGCGGGCGGCCGTACCGGAGCTGCTGAAGGAGACCGCCGACCCGTACGTGTGGATCGCCTGTGACACGGCGACGACCCGCTCGCTGGCCGCGTACTTCCGCAAGGAACTGGCCCTGCCGAAGCAGCGGGTGAACGCGCTGGGGTACTGGCGAGCGGCCTGAACCCGCGCGCGGGATGATCGGACCATGGACGTCACCCTGCATCTCGCCCAGCAGCCCGAGGCCGACGAACTCCTCGGGCGCAGCCCGCTCGCCGCGCTCGTCGGCATGCTGCTGGACCAACAGGTCCCGATGGAATGGGCGTTCGCGGGCCCGTACACGATCGCGCGGCGGCTCGGCGGGGACGATCTCGACGCGCACGAGATCGCGGCGTACGAGCCGGAGGCCTTCGCGGCCCTGCTGTCCACGAAACCGGCCGTGCACCGCTACCCGGGCTCGATGGCCAAGCGGATCCAGCAGCTGTGCCAGTACCTCGTGGAGCACTACGACGGGGACGCGGCGAAGGTCTGGGAGGGCGCGGACCCGGGTACGGGGGCCGGCGCGGTGACGGGGGCGGAGCTGTTGCGGCGGCTCAAGGAGCTGCCCGGCTTCGGCACCCAGAAGGCGCAGATCTTCCTCGCCCTGCTGGGCAAACAGCTGGGCGTACGTCCGAAGGGCTGGCGGGAGGCCGCGGGGCCCTACGGCGAGGCCAGGTCCTTCCGCTCGGTCGCGGACATCACCGGCCCGGAGTCGCTGACGAAGGTGCGGGCGCACAAGCAGGAGATGAAGGCGGCGGCGAAGGCGGCGGCCGAGACGACCGCGAAGGCGGCGAGGACCGGGTCCGGGACCGGGAAGACCACGAAGACAACCAAGACGGCGAAGACGGCGAAGACGGCGAAGACGGCGAAGACGGCGAGGACGGCGAGGACGGCGAAGGCTTCCGACGGGTGAGGTTCCGTGCGTGCGTGCGTGCGTGCGTGCGGGAGAGCGGACGGACCGCCGCGTTCAGTCGTTCGGGTGCCACGAGTGGCAGGGGTCTCGGTACCGGCTGAGCATGAGGCATGGCCGAGGTACCGAGTGGCGGCCCCTGGGGGCCTGAATACGACGACAGGCGGGCCCATGCGGCCCGCGACCCGCGCCGGGCCGGCGATCTCCACGCACCGGACCGGCTCGAAGGTCCCCTTTTCCTGCTCTCCCGCACCGCCTGGCAGGCCGTACTGGCCGCCGGGATCGCCGCGCTGGCGCTCGGCATCATGATGCTGGTGTGGCCGAAGGCGACGCTGTTCGCGGCGGGCATGCTCTTCGGGCTCTATCTGCTCTTCAGCGGTGTGCTCCAGCTGGCCTCCGCCTTCGGGACGCACACGACGACCTCCCTGCGGGTGATGGCGTTCATCAGCGGAGCGCTGTCGATCCTGCTGGGCCTGTTCTGCTTCCGCGGCGCGATGCAGTCGATCCTGCTGCTCGGGCTCTGGATCGGCATCGGCTGGCTGTTCCGCGGGGTCACGCACACGCTCGCCGCCGCGTCCGACCCGGCCGTGCCCGCCCGGGGCTGGCAGATCCTCCTCGGGATCCTCAGCTTCCTCGCCGGTGTCGTCCTGATCGTCTCCCCCTTCGAATCGGTGGCCGTCCTCACCGTCGTCGGCGGCGCCTGGCTGCTGGCCCTCGGCATCACGGAGATCATCACGTCGGTCCAGATGCGCAAGCGGGCCCGAGCCGTACCGCGCGCGTTCTGAGCGGGACGGGATGGCGTCGTACGCGCCCGGGCCGACCCGGGTCCCGGTACCGGCCCCGGCCCCGGCCCCGGCCCACAGCTCTACGCCGAACGGGCGGTTCTGCGGGGGCGGCCGATGCACCGGGCCCTCCGACCGGGGACATGACCTCTCATGAGCCTCGACCGGAGTACCGACAGGAGTCCCGAACTGGGTCCTGACCGGCGTCCTGACCGGGGCCCTGACCGGGGCCCGCATCGGAATCCTGGTCGGCTCGTCGCGCGTCCTCCGCGTCGGCCCGCCCGGCAGCGGCTCCTCGTGCTGCTCGCCTCCCTGCTGTGCGCGGTGAGCGCGGTGTGCGCGGCCGGTTCGGCGGGCGGGCACACCGGCATCCGTACGGCCCCGCCCGCCGCCGTCTCCAGCGAGCCCGGTCTCGAACACCCGCACGACATCCTGGACACCGCATTCCGGTCGGCCGCCCGTCAGGGCCACCGTCCCCAGGTAGCCCAGCGGCCTGCGGGGCGGTCCGCGTACCGCCCGGCCGCCGCGGCCGAGCGCCCCCGTCCGTGGGCCCGCGCCTTCCACCACGCCCCCGCCCCGCGCGCCCTGCGCTGCATGGTCCTCCGCTGCTGAGGAGCCCGGTCTCGACCGGACAGCTCTCCCTCCCCCAGCAGCACGAGAGGACTCTCTCCATGCCGATGGACCCGTACGCGATCCTGCGCGCCCTGGTGCGCGCCGAATCCCTCCGCAACGCGCCGAAGACGCCCCCTGAAACCAGCCGGGCCACGCCGAGCGCGAGCCCGAGCGCGAGCCCAGGCCCGACGGTGAAGACGACACCGTCGTCGGGTTCGGCCTCGGGCACGGCTTCGGCTTCGGCTCAGACCCCGTTCCGGAATCGCGAGCGCGACTGAGTCGACGGGGTCGGCCGAACCGACCGCGGGGGCGGGCCACGGCCGGCCCGCCCCCGTCCTCGCCGCCGGCGAGAGCAGCGGTTCTGGTTACGGACTCCGGCTACCGCCTGCGCCGGGCCGTGCCGAAGACCGATCGGGTGATCTCGCGCCCGATCTGCGTACCCAGGCTGCGGGCCAGCGACCTGAAGACCCCGCTGCCGACTACCTGCTGGACGACGGACGGCTCCTCCTCGGCCTTGCGGTCACGGCCCCCGCCCGCACCCTTCGCCGGCTTCGCGCCCGCCTCCCGGGCCGTATCCGCGGGCTCGACCGGCTTCGCCGTCTGCGCGGACGACCCCGCCTCCGCGGCCCGGAGCTTCTCGTACGCCGATTCACGGTCGACCGCGAGGGCGTAACGCGCGTGCAGCGGCGACTGCTCGACCGCCCGGTCCAGGACGGCCGGGTCCACCGGGCCCATCCGGGACTGCGGGGCCCGCAGCCGCGTCGCCGCGACCGGCGTCGGCGCGCCCTTCTCGCTGAGGACGGTGACGACTGCCTCCCCGGTGCCGAGGGCGGTGAGGACCTCCTCCAGGTCGTACGGGGAGTCGGGGAAGGTCTTCACCGTGGCCTTGAGCGCCTTCTGGTCGTCGGGGGTGAAGGCGCGCAGCGCGTGCTGGACGCGGTTGCCCAGCTGGGCGAGGACGTCCCCGGGTACGTCCTTGGGGGTCTGCGTGACGAAGAAGATGCCGACCCCTTTCGAGCGAATCAGCCGGACGGTCTGCGTGATGGCTTCCAGGAAGGCCCTGGACGCGTCGCTGAAGAGCAGATGTGCCTCGTCGAAGAAGAAGACGAGTTTCGGCTTGTCGAGGTCGCCGACCTCGGGGAGGTCGTGGAAGAGATCGGCGAGGAGCCACATCAGGAACGTCGAGAAGAGCTGCGGTTTGTCCTGCACGGCGGGCAGCTCCAGCACGGAGACCGTTCCCCGGCCGTCCGCCGCCACCGTCAGCAGTTCGTTCGTGTCGAACTCCGGCTCCCCGAAGAACGGGCTCATCCCCTGCGCCTCGAACGCGGTCAGCGAGCGCAGGATCACCCCGGCGGTGGCCGTGGAGAGCCCGCCGATGCCCTTCAGCTCGGACTTTCCCTCGTCGGAGGTGAGGAAGGTGACCACGGCCCGCAGGTCCTTCAGGTCGACCAGCTCAAGCCCCTTCTGGTCGGCGTAGTGGAAGATCAGGCCGAGCGACTGCTCCTGCGTCTGGTTCAACCGGAGCACCTTGGACAGCAGGACCGGGCCGAAACTCGTGACGGTCGCGCGTACGGGGATGCCGTGGCCCATGCCTCCGAGGGCGTAGAACTCGCAGGGGTGACCGGCCGGCGTCCACTCCTGGCGGACCTCCGCGGCCCGCGTCCGCACCTTGTCGTTCTCCTCGCCGGGCGCCGAGATCCCGGAGACGTCACCCTTCACGTCCGCGAGGAAGACCGGCACGCCCTGCGCCGACAACTGCTCGGCGATGAGCTGCAGGGTCTTGGTCTTGCCGGTACCGGTGGCGCCGGCCACCAGGCCGTGCCGGTTCAGCATCCCCAGCGGGATCCGGATCTGCGCGTCCGGCAGACAGCGCCCGTCCCAGAGCAGAGCCCCCAGATCGAGCGCGGCGCCCGGAAAGGCGTACCCGGAGGCGATCTCCAGGGCTTCCGGAGGGAGGGAGGAGGCGGCGCCGGGCGTGCCGGAGCCGGGCGCCGCTCCGGCGCCGGGCATGCCGACCCCGGGGGTGGCGGACCCGGGTGCCGCGGACCCGGGTGTCACGGACCCGGATGCCGTGGCCTCCGCCGTCCCCGCCCGCCGCGCTTCACTGTCAGTCATTTCAGGCCCCTGTTCCCGGGTTTCCCGAGACCGTTCTCGGGCCGTTTCCTAACGGATCATGAACGGGTGATCTGGGAGAATTACCGGTTTGCCCATATTTACGACGTCATTTCCAGCGTCGCACTCCGGCGCCATGGCTGCGCCCGGAAGCTCTTGGCCGGTAGGCTTTCCGTGTGATCTTCAAGCGCATCGGAAACGGACGGCCGTACCCCGACCACGGCCGGGAAAGCACCCGGCAGTGGGCGGATGTCGCGCCGCGCCCGGTCCGCCTCGATCAGCTGGTGACGACCAAGGGCCAGCTCGACCTGGAAACGCTGCTCGCCGAGGACTCCACGTTCTACGGCGACCTCTTCGCGCACGTCGTGAAGTGGCAGGGCGACCTGTACCTGGAGGACGGCCTGCACCGCGCCGTCCGCGCCGCGCTCCAGCAGCGCCAGGTGCTGCACGCCCGCGTCCTCGAACTGGACTGAGCCCCTCCCGCACCCGGCCCGGTTCACCCCTGGGTGGGTGACGCCTGCCCGGGTTGGCCCTTTTGGGTTGGACTGGACCCCGGTCAATGATCATCTAGTAGGCATCGTCGCTCCGGCGCACTACGCTGCGCCCATGAGCATGCTCACTCCCCCTGGCATGGGCGGCCAGTACCGGATCACGGGGGACAAGTACCCACGGATGCGCAGAAACCGGGGGCGCCGCAGGATCGTGCTCGCGGTCGCCGCCTCCGTCACCGCGCTCGGACTGGCCGGCTGGGGGACCCTGCAGCTCATCGACGTCTTCACGGGCGGCGGCGACAAGGCGTCCGCGGCGGGGTCGGGACCTGGCTGCAAGGCGTCCCCCTCGCCCTCCGCGAGCCCGTTCAAGGCCCTGCCCGAGCCCGGCCGGATCACCGTGAACGTCCTCAACGCCACGGCCCGCAAGGGCCTCGCCAAGGACACCGCGGACGTGCTGAAGAAGCGCGGCTTCAAGATCGGCGCGGTGGGCAACGCGACCAAGGCGTACGACAAGAAGGTCGACGGGCCCGGCATCCTGCTCGGCGCCAAGGCGGCCACCGACGGCGCCCTGCCCGTCCTCGCGACCCAGCTCGCCGGTGCCGAGCAGAAGACCGACACGCGGGCCAGGCCCACGGAGGTCGACCTGATCCTCGGCAAGGGGTACAAGGCCCTGACGGCGAAAGAGGACGCCGACAAGGCACTGACCGCATTGGCCAGGCCCGAACCGGCGCCCTCGACGAAGAAGGACTGCTGAGGAAGAACCGCTGAACAAGGACCGATGAGGACCGACGAGGACCGCTGCGGCAGGCGGTCCGGTCGGTCCCGCTACTCGGCCGCGCCGTACATACGGTCGCCCGCGTCGCCCAGGCCCGGGACGATGTAGCCGTTCTCGTTCAGGCGCTCGTCGACCGACGCGGTCACGACGGTCACCGGGGCGCCCGCGAGATCGCGCTCCATGACCTCGACGCCCTCGGGCGCGGCGAGCAGGACCACGGCCGTCACGTCGTCGGCGCCGCGCTTGATCAGCTCCTGGATCGCCGCGACGAGGGTGCCACCGGTGGCCAGCATCGGGTCCAGGACGTACACCTGGCGTCCGGAGAGGTCCTCGGGCATCCGGGTCGCGTACGTGGACGCCTGGAGCGTCTCCTCGTCGCGGATCATGCCGAGGAAACCCACCTCGGCGGTCGGCAGCAGCCGCACCATGCCGTCGAGCATGCCAAGGCCGGCCCGCAGGATCGGTACGACGAGGGGGCGCGGGTAGGACAGCTTGACGCCCGTGGTGGCGGACACCGGGGTCTCGATGTCGACCTGTTCGGTGCGCACGTCCCGCGTGGCCTCGTAGGCGAGCAGGGTGACCAGCTCGTCGGCGAGCCGACGGAAGGTCGGGGAGTCGGTGCGGCGGTCGCGCAGCGTGGTGAGCTTATGGGCGACCAGGGGGTGGTCGACGACGTGGAGACGCATGTCCACCAGGGTATCCGGGCCCGTCCAGGGCGCCCGTCGCCCGTCGCCACCTGGGTCGGGAACAGTTCGCCGATGCCACCGCGCAAACCTCCGCTGGCATCAAACCGCCCGTCGGGGGGAAAGTGGGAATGACCGACTGGGGGTGTTGCCGATGCCGGACCCGGAGCGACAGAACCGGGAAGACCTGGAGAGCGACGCCCAGCGCCGCAGGCGCAGGGCCCAGTTCCTGCGTGAGCTCACAGAGGCCCGCGAGCTGCGCGACAGGGTGCAGCCGCGCCGGGCGAAAACGGCCCGCCTGCGGCACGCCATGCGCATGCGCACGTTCCGCTGGTAGCGCCGCCGGGGCGGCTCCGCGGGCGGCAGCGGCGGGGCGGGGGCGACTGGCCGGGATCCGCGGGCGGGCGCGACTGGCTGAGGTACCGCAGGCAGGGCGCCACTGGCCGGGGTACCGCGGGCCGGGCGCGACTGGCCGGGGTACCGCGGGCCGGAGCGCCACTCGCCGAGATACCGCAGGCCGGACGCGACTGGCCGGGGTACCGCAGGCCGGGCGCCATCGGCCGGGGCACCGCAGGCCGGGCGCGACTGGCTGAGGTATCGCAGGCCGGAGCGCCACTCGCCGAGATACCGCAGGCCGGACGCCACTGACCGAGGCACCGTAGGCCGGACGCCATCGGCCGGGGCACCGCAGGCCGGGCGCGACTGGCCGGGGCACCGCAGGCCTGGCGCCACTGACCGAGATACCGCAGGCCGGGCGCGACTGACCGAGATACCGCAGGCCGGAGCGCCACTCGCCGAGATACGCAGGCCCGGGTACCGCGGGTCGGGGCGCCGGCAGGGCCCGCCGCCGTGGGCCGGCTGCCGGACACCGCGCCGGCCGCGGTCGGGCGAGCGCCCGCACGACCGGCGAATGCAAGCCGGGAGCCTCCCAGCCGTCCGATGCCCAACCGCCCGATGCCCGCCGCCCGCCGCCCGCCGCGCCACAGGAGGCGCAGGCCAGACCGCAGACTGCGCAAGCCGGGCCACAGGCTGCGCAAGGACCGCAGGCGGCGCAGGCCAGACCGCAGGCGGCGCAAGCCAGACCGCAGGCGGCGCAGGTCGGGCGGATGGCTCGTCGGCGGGCGGGCCGGAGGACCTTCGTCGAAGACGTCGAAGAGGGCCGGCTGCCCGGCCGAGGGCGCCTGAGCAGCGCCCGCGTCCGCCCGGCGACCCGCCCGTAGGGGCATCGCGGCGCGACCCGCCGGGCAGCCCTCGGACAGGCGCGTACGAAGCCGGGAGCCGGCAGCGTACGATCCCGCTGTCGGTGGGCGCCGGGCGCCCAGGTGAGGCCATGCGGCGGTGTGACGCACGCGTCGCGCGACCGGGCGTGGGAACGCGACCGGGACACAGCGAGCCGAAGACCTCTCCTGAACGCTCTGTTTCTGCCACGATTCCGAGTGGGCGGGGCTCGGAGCACGTATCCCCCGCCCACAACCTCCGCCGGGGGGACCCCCAACCGGCACGCCTAGGACCAGTGGGAGAGTCACGGTGTACTTCGCCGCACTGCTCGCGCGCACCGAAGACGGGTGGGAAGCGAGCGACACAGAGCTCGACGATGTGGAGACCCTGTCGGATCTAGCCGACCTGGCCCGCGAAGCCTCGGTCGACGACGACACGGTGCTCGTCTTCATCGAGCAGGAGGACGCGTGGTTCGGAGTCGTCCGCGTGGACGGCGAGGAGGACCCTCGCATCTACGTCTCGGACGGCGCGGCCGCCGCCCGCAGTTCGTACGGCGAGATCCTGCTCACGGACGAACTGCTCGGACGGGAGCCCGGCGACGACGATGTCGCCGACCTGGACTCCCTCGACCTCGACGGCACGGAGGACGGTGAACCCGAGGACGAGACCGACGACGAAGAGGACGACGTCGGCACCACCTCCAAAGGTGAGACCGTGCCGTCCGGACCCATCGGAGACCGCGAGGTCCTCAGCGATCTCGGTGTGAGCGAGAAGGAGTTGCTGGCCCTGGACAGCACCGACGCACTCGGTGAGATCGCCGAGGTCCTCGGGGCGGCAGAGGTCCTGGAGACCGTCCGCTGACTCCGTCGAACACGCAGGAGGAACAGGACCCCGCCGGACAGGACCCCACCGACGGTCCCGTACCCGTTCCCGTACATGACCCCGTACATGACCCTGTACGAGATTCCGTACAAGACCCTGTACGTGACCGCTGGCGGCCCGCGATGCGGCTCGCCCTGGAACAGGCCGGGCTCGCGGGCCGCGGCAAGGACGTACCCGTCGGCGCCGTGGTGCTGGCCCCGGACGGCACGACGGTGCTCGCCACCGGGCACAACGAGCGTGAGGCGGCCGGTGACCCGACCGCCCACGCCGAGGTGCTGGCGATCCGCCGGGCCGCCGCGAGGACCGGGGAGTGGCGGCTCACCGGCTGCACGCTCGTCGTCACCCTCGAACCCTGCACGATGTGCGCCGGCGCGCTCGTCCAGTCCCGTGTGGACCGGGTCGTCTACGGCGCCCGGGACGAGAAGGCGGGCGCGGCCGGCTCCCTCTGGGACGTCGTACGCGACCGCCGGCTCAACCACCGCCCAGAAGTGATCGCCGGCGTGCTCGACGAGGAGTGCGCCCGGCTGCTCACGGAGTTCTTCAGGGACCGCTGAACCGATTTCCGAGCACGGCCCATCTTGGGCTAGGATCTCTCTCGGTAGCGTGTCCGAGCGGCCGAAGGAGCTCGCCTCGAAAGCGAGTGTGGCGCAAGTCACCGAGGGTTCAAATCCCTCCGCTACCGCAGGTAGATGAGGGGCCCGGTCCGATGGACCGGGCCCTTCGTGCTGCTCCGTCTCAGTTTCCGTCTCATTAGGCACCTCTCGTGCCCGTCGGAGCGTCCCGGCGCCGTGATCACAGAGAGCGCGTCTACCGAATATCGGATTCTGGGCCACTCCCGATCTATCAGCCCATAGGCTTTCGCTGGGTGGCCGTGGGCCATGCCAACCTGCCCCTCAGATCACGTCTCACGCCCTACTTAACGGGCATTGATCTGGAGGTGGTCTTGGAAGGCAAGCGTTACGAACACCCCGTTCCCAAGCCGAGTCGGGAGACCGAGTTGGCAGAGGAGACGAAAAAGGGCCCGAACTGGGCCGCGGGCTCATTCGCGCTCAACCTGTGGCGCACCTGGCGCGACTGGATGAACAGCGGTGAGTGATCACGACCTCAGTTCAGGCCCTCCCACATAGGGCTGCGTAAGCAGCCTCCCTGCCTCTCGGCAGGGCGGTACGTCCTAGTCCGACGTACCGGAGGCCGCAGCATCGAACGGTGCTGCGGCCTCCGTCTTCAGGGAGAGCGGGACCGGAGTGACGTGAAGTACTAGCGTGGTGGCGAACCGAAGCCGATCCACAGCGGGTGCTCCTTCATTCGGGTGGTCCCTGGTTGCTCTCCAGGGATATGCAATGCAGGTGACACGAGGTTTGCACCGTCAGCGTAGCGGCCCTTCCTCCCTTGCGAGGGAGGAAGAGTCACAAAACTTGCATGCCGGGACGCCCTTCCATCGATACGTCCGCGAAACGACTCCCGGACCTAACCTGTGGAAACGGGCAGTCGCGTAAAACGACTCACGCGTCTATCTGCCTCGGCAGGCAGATGCGTGAACAGCTCATTCCGTCGGGTGCGAATCGTCGTCAGCGCGAACCGACTTGGGGTCCCAGATCAGCCCGTCGACCTGTCGAGCAACATCGTTTCGCACGGAATCCACCATGTGCTGATACCGCGCGGCCATGGCCGTGGTGGACCAACCCATGAGCCCCATGACGGCTCGCTCGGAGACTCCCAGGATCAACAGCACCGTGGCGGCGGTGTGACGAGCGTCATGCAGACGACCGTCCCGTACCTTCGCGTCGTCGAGGAGTTCCTTCCAGTCGTCGTAGTCCGTACGGGGTGATGTGCCCCGACCGGTCCGCGTCGCGAAGAGCCAGCCCTCATCCGTCCAGTCGTCTCCGGCCGCCGCGCGTTCGGCCTCTTGTTTGGTCCGGTGCGTCCACAACAGGTCCACAAGCTGTGCGGGCAGTCCGACTGCCCGCCGACCCGCGCGAGACTTCGTATCGGCCGTCTCCGGATTGGTTCGCTGCCTCTGGGGGCAGTACCCGGCTTTCCTTCCGCAGGTGTCGCCGCATCCGTGGGCGTAGCGCGGTCGGCGGCGGCTCCGACGGACCATCAGTGCGCCCCGCGTCAGGTCCACGTCGGCCCATTTGAGTCCGAGCGCTTCCCCCTGCCTGAGTCCGAGAGAGAGCGCCACGGCCCACCGGGCGGAGTTCCGGCGGTTGTCAGCCGCACGCAAGAGGCTCTGCACCTCTTCGACGGTGTACGGCTCTACCTCCTCTTCCCGCAGGCGCGGTGCCTTGGCGAGCTGCACAGGGTTCCTCGCGAGGTGGCCACGCCGGACCGCCTCATTGAGCGAGGTACGGAAGGTGCGATGGATCTGGTGAATCGTGCCAGCGCGACGGCCGTCCGCCTGCATTCGTCCGTAGAAGCGCTCGATGTGCTCGGGACCGAGCTTGTCGAGACGATGGGCCCCAAGCGCCGGGATCAAGTGCTTCCGCACGGCAACGCCGTATCCGACCATCGTGTTTTCGTTGACCGCGAGCGGCGCGATGGTGTCGACCCAGTGCGTCAGCCACGCCTCCACGGTCCAGGCCCGGCCCGCCTTGCGCATGGCTCCGCTGTCGCGCTGCTTCTCCAGCTCCCGCACGGCGGACGTCACTTCGGCGCGGGTCTTGCGTTCGACGTGGCGGCGGTCGGGCTTGCCGTCGTCGCGGATGCCGACGGTGACGCGGCCGTGCCACTTGCCGTCTTTGCTCTGGTAGATGGACGACCGGCCGTTGGGCTGCCGGGTGCGCTTCTTGTCCTCCGCCACGGGCGGACTCCTTCGGGTTGGTGTGGAAACAGCCCGGGACGCCACCTCGTGGCGAGGTGGCGTCCCGGTGTGAGGCGATCAGGCAGCGCGCTGCTCAGCGCGGCGGCGTGCGAGGTAAGCGGCCGGAGCGTCGGCGGGGACGCGCCGGAGTCCGCCGATGGTCAGGGACTCCAGCTCTCCCGTGCGGATGAGCGCGAAGCAGGTGGTGCGACCGACGCGGAGGCAGCGGGCGGCCTCTTCGACGGTCAGGAGAACCGGGGCCGGGTCGCCGACCTCAGCGAGCGGTGCGATGTCCACAGCGGCGATGCTCATCGAAAGGTCTCCTCTAGGACTGTCCTTCGGGGGGTCCCTCTGAGGGGCGCTACTTCCGCTACCGCCGCTACCTTGCAGTTCAGGGGCCTGTTGGAGGTAGCGGGAAGGGGTAGCGGTAGCGGATGGGTAGCGGCAACCGGGGGTGGTTGCCGCTACCGCGTTATCGCTGGTCAGACTGTGTTTTCCATGCCGGGTAGCGGAGGTAGCGGACTTTCCGGGGGTGGGGGGCAGTAGCGGGCCCACGCGTCCCACAGATCGGCGGCGGAGTAGCCCTTGAGGACGCTCCCGGCGGTCTTGATGTTGCGGGAGGCGATGGGCTCGTTGTCGGCCGTCATGTACTCCGCGAGCATCTTGGACAGGCGCCGGTTGTCGAGCGGTTTGCCGTGCAGGTCCGCCCACGGGGCATCGTCGAGGGCGTTGAGCCGGTCGAGGATGGCGACGGTGGGTAGGCGGTCGATGCCGACCATGACGTGGTCGCGCAGGTCGGTCAGCAGTCGGACACCGAGGCTGCCTTTGTCGTTGGCGCGTGAGGCGGTTACGAGTGTCACGCAGGCTGCGCGTGCCCGCTCGGGCCACTGTCCGCCGATGGCGTCGGCGATGGCGAGCAGGGGTTCCCACACGTCCGCCGGCCGGTCGGAGACGCCGTCGGGCATCTCCGGCCAGGCGCCCATGACGAACCCGCGGGCGTGTTCGGCCCACTGGGCTAGCCGGTCGCGCAGGGCGTTTCCCTCCGCCTCGTGGAGGCGGGCCCGGAAGGCTTCGACGCGTTCGTTGCGGGCACGCCGTCGCATGCGGATGATGATGGAGCGGGTCATGATCGTGTCGGGGAGGTTGCCGAGTCCGGCGACCGCGACACCGCAGTACGAGGGGAACGCCTGAACGGTCTGGTTGCCGCCGTCGCCGATGCACCGGTAGGTGACCCCGGTCCGCCGGTGGCCTGCGTTCAGGAACCCGCGCAACTCTTCGTTGTCGCCTGCCTTGGGCCCAAAGATCGTGTCGATCTCGTCGAACAGGATCGTGGGCCGCCCGTTGGGGTTGGACACGGAGCGGAACAGTGCGGCGGCGGACGCGTTCACGGCCGTCATCGGCTGCGGAACGAGGGTTTCCACCACTTCCAGCGCCCGTGACTTCCCCGACCCCGGTTCCGGGGACAGGAACGCGAGCCGCGGGGTGGAGTCGAAGCAGTCGAGCAGGTGTGCGTGCGCGTCCCACAGCGCGACCGCGACGTAGGCGGCCTCGTGCGGGAAGACGTTGAACCGGCGGTGGAAGGCTTCCACCTCGTTGAGCAGCGTCGCGCCGTCGATGGTGTCGCTCATGCGGCGGCCCTCTCTTCCTGGGGGGTGCGGAGCGGGCAGAGGTCGCGGTGCGCTTCGTGGTCGGTGATCAGGGCCAGCACCCGTGCGCGGGGGACGCCTTCGGCGACGCCCTTCGGGGCGCCCACGGCCGGTGCGTCCACAGGCTGTGGAGCGCCTACCGGGTCGGTCGGGGTGGTGGTGATGCTCTTCAAGAGGGGGCGGGGCGGGGTGCTCATGCCGCGTTCCCCCTGCGCTGCTGGTTGTGGGCAACGGACCAGTTGAGGGCGCTGCGCAGGGTCGAGCGGCACTCGGCAGCGGTGAGTCCGGTCGCCTCTCCCGCCTCCTGAAGAGCGTCCTCCACCACGTGCCGGGGGAGGTCGCCCCACGCGACGAACCGTCCCAGGGCGCGCGCGGCACGGAACAACGCGGCCTCGCGTGCGCCGAGTTGGGCCGCACGGACGTTGCTCGCCTCAGCGGCAAGCGCTACATTCGCATATCGACGCGATTGCCCCGCTACGGCCACTGAGGGCGCCTGAGACACCTTGGGGGCCGGTCGCAGGATGCTTTGCAGCCACAGGGGCAGAGGGGCCGCCACAGAGCCGCTCAGCGCTTCGTACGGTCCGGTGGGGGTGATGCTGCCCGCAGCGACGACGTAGCCGCCCCATGCGCGGGTGTCGACCAACGGGGCGAGGGTGCCCGCCGTGTTGACCAGCCGCACGTCTGCCGGCGCGGCGAAGTACAGATGCGTCCCGCCGCTCGCGGTCCGGATCCGGTAGGTGTCGGGGACGGTATGACCGGTGCGCTCGCAGAGCGCCTCAAAGGTCGCCACGCCGTCAGGCGTGCCCGCACTGCTGTTGCCCTTGGGCATGTCCAGGTCGACGACCACCAGCCCGGACGGACCGGTGGCGATACCGACGTTGAACGCACCGCGCGCCCACGTCGCGCGGATGCGGTCCGCGTCCGTGGTCGCGCGCTGTTCCCACTTGCGGTGCCCGCCCGCACACGGGCCGGTGCCGGGGCAGGCGGCCTGTCCGTGCAGGGCGGGGCGCTTGGTGCCGGGCCGGAGCGGGAAGACGTGCCAACCGCGCTCGGCGGCTGACAGGGCCGCGTTCAACAGATGTGCGCTCACGCCGCCACCCCCAGCGCGGTGCGGGTAAGGAAGGCGCGGCCGATGAACTCGCCGTAGGCGGGCGGGATGGCCTCGGTCAGTTCCTCGCGGACATCGGTCCAGGCGATGCCCATTGCGGCCTGTAGCTCCGGCACGGACGGTTTGCCCCCGCCGTTGCCGTACGCGGCCACATACGGGCCGTCGAAGTATTCGCCGTGCCGCCACCCGCGCACCCGTCCCCGGTGGGCGACGTGCGCCGGCCGGTCGATCGTCCAACCGCCCAACTCGAAGTTGCGATGCCGGATCACCCCGAGCCCGAACATCTCCCCGCACAGGGTCAGATCCTTACGGATCTTCGCGCGGCCGTTCGGCTGCTCGATGATGTAGGGCAGGCCGGTTCGGTCGAGCAGGGCCCGGGTCGGTGCGACCAGGTCCACATGGGTGCCGCCCCATCCCTGGGACCGGTTGGTGCCCACGGTCAACGTGCACTGGTCCTGGCAGGGCGGGGAGGCGTGGACGAACGCGTACCGGCGGATCTCACCCGTGGCGATCAGGTGGGCGAGGTAGGCGAGGGCATCGCCCCGGTGGTAGGGGAACGGGTAGTTCGAGCGGTCGGCGATGTCGACGCCGTCCACGGCGAAACCGGCCCGGTGGTAGCCGGTACCGGCCCCGCCGGCGCACGAGAACACGTCCAGCACACGCGGCCGTTCGCCGCGCCCTCGCCGGATGTCGGTGGGTTGCGTCATGCTGGGAGACCTCCACAGGTCTGTTGAGGACTGGAGACAAGAGCGGCCCCGGACTTTGCCGAGACGGGGGCCGCTCTTGGCGTAGCTAGCCGTGGAAGTGGTTGCGCTTGATCACGGCTTTGCGGATGTGGAAGGTGTTGCCGCCGCTGTGGCCGCTCGTGCTGAAAATCTGTACGGCGATCCAGCCGCCGAAGATCACAGCCGCGAGGGTGATCAGTTGCGTGATGAACGCGGTCAACGCGGCGATGAACGACGTGAGGAGCAGCAGCCCGCCGCACACCGCGAGGAACCCGACCCCTCCGAGCGCGACGTTCACCGCCGTCCGGGACACGGCCGGTTTCACGGCGAGGGTTTCGGGCTGCATGGCGCTGATCGCGTAGCCGGTGACGACCCGCCCGTCGGGCAGGACGATGCTCGCCACGGTCGGAACGGTGCCCGGCTGGGCGGGTACGAGCGGACCGGCCGGCGGGTGGGTGAGGGGGGTGGGCTGGTGGATGGTCACGGCCCGTTCGACGGGCCGGTGACCGGAGTGTTCGGGGTACATGCGGAATCCCTTCCGGCGGTGGGTCAGGGAGGCTTGGGCACCCCCTTGGGGGTGCGCTGTGGAGGGGGTTTCCAGGGGTTGACCTGGGGTGCCTCCCTGCCTCCCTGAACGATCATTTGTGCAGGTCAGGTGGAGGGAGGCGGGTCAGGGAGGACGTCAGGGAGTTCTCCCTGCCTCCCTGACCCGCCACAGATCAACTCCCTGTCACTCAGCGACGGAAGCGGAACCCTCGCCGTCGCGGTTGGCGAGCGCGCGGGTGAGCCGGTCACGGCCCACGACCATGACCCCGTCGGACTTGTAGGGCTCGGCTCCGGTGCCGTCGAGAACGCGCTTGAGGTCGATGAACGACCAGCCGCCGTAGGCGTCCGCGTTGAGGGTGCCGAGCCGGGCGACAACGTCCTTCGTGCGGACCCGCTCCGCTGTGCCGATCACGGATGCGATGTCCGCGAGCGGGTCACGGTCCTGGTCGCGGTCGATGGCGTGCAGGGTGTTGACGCCGTCACGCAGGGCCTTGGCCCGGTCGGTGATGGCGGTGGCCGCGTCGTCGTCGATGTAGTGCGTGCGCACCGTGATGGACGCCTGGCCGGCCGGGATGGTGATGCCGTCGGAGGCGACGACCAGGGTTCCCCGGTCCAGGCCCGGGCGCAGCAGGTTCGGCGCCGCCCCGCCGTCCACGGCCTTGTCCCCCAGCGCCATACGGGCCTGCTGCTCAGTGCCGAGCGCGAGGGAAGCGCGGGTGTGGGCACCCTCGCGGACCAGCTTGGGCAGGTTCTCGTTGGTGGGGTCCTGGGTGCCCTGCCACATCAGCACGTTCACTGCACGGCCCTGGTTGTGGATCTTGCGCACGGCCATGAAGTACCGAGAGTTGGCCTTGGACCCGCCGTAAGGGCGCCGGTCTTCGTCCTTGGCCGGGCACATGAACGCCACCTGCGCCTCATCCACCAGCACGATCAGCGCGGGGAAGGTGGTGCCGGGCGGAGCCTGGATGCGGCGGTTCATCTCCTCCACCGCACCTTCCACCATCTCGGTCACCTGGATCACGTGCTCATCCGTCGGACCCTGGATGAGGGTGGTGGCGAGGCCGTCGAACATGGCCCAGTCGCCCACGCCCTTGAGGTCGCCCATGAGGAACTGCACGGAGCGGTCCAGCGATAGCCACAGGGCCAGCGAGCGCAGCGCAACGGTCTTGCCCTGGTTCGACAGACCCGTGATGAGCAGGTGGCGCTGGTAGAGGCTCAGCGCTGCCGCATCCCCGCGCAGGTCCTGACCCCAGGGGGCGCGGCCCTTGCCGTAGTCGGCGGTCATCGTCTCGTCCGTGACCAGCGGAGACGGCCCGATCGGCTCGTCGAGCGCCCCGGAATCGGCCACCCACAGCCGCACCGTGCGCGCAGCCTGCGGGATGGTGATGAACACCTCGTGCTCGTGCCGGGTCAGGTTCTCCGCCAACTTGCGGCGCTTGGCCTGCACCTCGTTCGTCGCCACCCCCGACGGCAAGGTCACGTCGACTTCCACGCCGCATCCGGCGATCCGGATCGGCCCCAACATGCTCGCGCCCGCGTCGCCCATCTCCTTGATGGCGTTGCGCAGCGCGGGCACCCCGAGGTCCCGCAGGGCCTTGACGACGATCGAGGGAGTAATGGGTTCGCCCTCGCCCGATCGGACGTGGTCAGGCATCGACCATGCCGGGGCCGCTTGCTGCTTGCTGCCGACCGCCCACAGCGCGAGCAACGCCACGAACGGCCCGATCGTGAGCGCCGGACCCCACACGATCTGCACGATCCGGATCACCGTGGCAATGAACTCGATGGTGGCCGCGAGCGGGGTGATGACATCGGCGATGTCACCGTTGTTGATCGCCATCACGACCCCGAGCGCGACCAGCGCGCCGATCCCCATCCCGGTACCCACGGCAACGCCCTTGGCGGCCTCCACGGGCGAGTGCAGGAGGTCCATGCGGCGGTGGTGGCGGGCAGCGCGGAAGCGCTGCAACCGCTCCTCCCACTCCTCCGCGACCTCCAGGTTCCCGGCGACCTCCGCCGCCCGGATCATCCGCTCGTACCGCGCCCCGGTCTTCCCGTCCCACGTCCGACGGGCCACGATCCGACCCCCATTGACGGTGTAGAGGCTGTGCCGGGCCACCGCGCGGGCGGCGGTCTTGGTCTTCTCGTGCGTGGCGGCGGTCCTCACGGCGCGGCCGGAGCGCACCCACAACGGCACGAGCGGCGCGGGCGCCGGGTCGGGGACCACGGTGAGCACGGTAGGCGCCGTGTCGTCGGCGGGCGGGTCGGTGTGCTTGTGGAGGTGCACGACGTTCTCAGACATGCTGGGACTGCTCCTGACTGCCCCTCTCAGGGGGCGGAAGTTCGAGGGAGAGCCGGGGTGTCCGTGTCCGTGGAAAGTCCCGGACACCCCGGCGGATGAGGTGGTGTGGCTGGTCAGAACCAGCCGGAAGCCTTCTTCTTGGCCTTGGCGCGGGCGGCCTCGGTGATCAGGCGCTGACGCTCCCCGTGCAACGCGGTCAACTCCGCCGTCAGCCGCATCTGTGCAGCCGTGCCGGCCGTCTCCAACCGCTGGTCCGCACGGCCAGCACTCCGGCCACGGGCGACCTGATACGAGCCGCCGACCAGGGCCCCGGCGATGGCGCGGCGCTCGCGGCTGTTCAGCGGCCACCACTCACCCCGCTGGACCGCTTCCAGCTTCTTGCTGGTCTTCTCGATCTCGCGTTCCAGACGGCGCAGTTCGGAGTTGCCCATCAGGTGGTCCCTTCCGGTGCGGGCGGGTCGGGGTAGGCGCACGGCACACACATGCCGAGCGAGAGCGGGATCACGTATCCGGCATCACGCCGACAGGCGGGGCAGGTGCGGCGAGCCGCGTTGGCCTTGGCCAGAGCCGCCCACCGCGCCGCCGTCATCGGCCGGACCGGCTTGGCGCAGTCGACGCGATAGAGGTAGGCGACCAGCGGCCCCCGCCGAAAGCGAGGCCTGAGCACCTGCGCCGCAACCGGCTGCCCGCCGGGGCGCAAACCGCGCAACCTCAGTTGGCGGAAGGTGGCGTAGCCGTCGGGGGCGCAGCGCCACGGGAAGGTCGGTATCCCGTGGCGGGCGCCGTTCGGGTCGAAGCACTTGCCGAACGACCCGCCGCTCACGGAGCCGGGGTGACGCGTTCGGCAAGCAGGGTGTCGCGCAGCATCCGGGCGTTGACCGGGGAGGTGTGGACCTCCCGGCGAATGCCCTCAGCCGTCACCTTTCCGTCCGGCCAACCCGCCGTCGCCTTCCGCGCCTCAGCGAGCAGTTCGGCCGCGGTGCGCTTCGGTCGGGTCGATCGGGCGGCCTGCGGGAGTCGGCCGGTCGCCCGACGCGGGCGGGTCGACTCAGCCGGTACCGGGCGCGGGGCGATCGAGGCGACCGGAGCCGGAGCCACCGCCGGGATCGGCTTGAGCGGGACGGTCGACTTCACGAACTCGACCATGACCGGGTCGGGCATCCGAAGCGGCGCCACGGTGATCGGTGCGGGGGTCGATTCTGCGAGGTCAGCCGTAGACCGAATCATCTCGGTCTCGGTGGATTCCTCCGCATTCGCATCCAGGGCGGGAATCGGGGTGGGTCGGTGGTGGAGGACCTTGGCGACCAGGTCGGATCCGAAGTAGATCGAGCCGACCGGAAGCGAGGTGGCGAGCAGGACGAGCGCCCAGTTCGCCGGGTCCCAGTCGGCGAGGCGGGTCCAGTCGACCGCGACGCCGTCCGCGTGCAGTGCGGGCACCAGGCCGTGTACGTAGTTGAGGACGAGGGAGGCGAGGGTGTAGGTGCCCAGCACCCGCAGCGCGAACTTGCGCGCGTCGTCGGTGAGCACGAGGGTCGCGATCAGGGCGAGGGCCATCAGGCCGTCGACCACGAACGGGTACAGCGTCGCTGCCGTCTCGTCCGCGCCGACTGCGCTCGCGATGTCCCGCAACGCATTCCAGGAGACACGGAATGCCATGGCGACGACCGCGACCAGCGCGGCCACCAGCAGGATCTTTCCCTTGCGGTTCATCGCCCGGTCCTCCCGTGCTCGTCACGGTCGCCCGGCTCCCAGATGAACCGTTCACCCATCCACTCGTCCGCATCGCCGTCGTCCGGCCCGATCTCCCACACGACCGTCGGCCGGGGGCGAGGGCGGAGATGCAGGAGCCATCCGAGGATCTGGACGGCCCCGCCCGCGGCGACCACGAACCGCACAAGCGGTTCGTGCGTCACGAGCAGGGCCACGGTGGCGGCCACCATGACCAGCGCACCCGCCACGATCAGCACCAGGGCAACACCCCGGGGCGAGGAGAAGTCGGCACTCATGCCGCACCCCCGAGGGCAAGCAGCGCGGCCAGAATCAGCAGCGCCCCGCCGGCGCACGTGAGGTCGACCGCGCGACGCAGGCCGGTGAACTTGACGACCGCGAGACGGGAAAGCCCCGCGATGTCCGCCGCCCGATCCTCGGACAGGGTGGCGGTGATCTGCTCGGCGGTGAGCGTGGCCCACAGCGGAAAACCGTGGCGGCCCCGCAGGTTCGGCCGGACCGACCGCAGCAACAGACCCGCCGCCACGACCAGCAGCCCCATGCCGAGACCACCCGCGACGTATGCGGGGACGGTCAGGGGCACGTCCTTGGCAACCGTCCATGATCCGGCGAGGACCGCGCCGACGAACGCCAGCAGCAGACCGGTCTTGGTGTCGGTCCGCGCGATTTCCGCCTTCACCTCCGCATGCGCGGCGGCGATGCTCTGCGGGGTGCTCATGCGGACACCCCCGGGGCCCGCGTCGCGGCGGTGTTGGCGAGCACGCGGCGAGCGGTCAGCACTTTGCGGTGGGCCCGGCGGATACGCCGCGCGTCCAGCTCGGTCGGCGTCCGGTCCAGGGTGATGATCTGCGCGTCGAGCAGGTCGATGTCCGCCACGATGACGGGCATCTCCTGCTCGATCGCGTCCAGCTCCGCAGCCGTCGGCTCACGGTCGAAAACGTCGGCGGTAACAACCGCCTGAACAGCACCGATGAACACCATGGGTCGTGGTTCCTCTCGCAAGGTGGAACGGCCCGAACGCGGTCCCCGGGTTGCCCCCCGGGGACCACTTGCCGTTGAAGTCGCTACCGGCTCCCCGCACTCCCACCCGTACGGCCACCGCAGCAAGCGGACCCGGACGGGCGGGAGAGGCAACCGGCCGCAGCATTGAGGCGCTGCGAGCCGAGTACGGACCGGTGGGCTGTACAGGCGCCGTCGGCCGGTCCATCACGGCGACGCCCAAAGCATTCGTTGACGCACGAGAACTCCCGAAGATCGAAGGAACAAGAACCAGCACTGCAAGGGGGACCACGTCCCCACACGCCGGCCGTTGCTCGCGGTCGCCGGGCCACCTCGCCAGTACGGGCCGAAACCCTGTTCCACCTGGCCTTTAGCGGGATTGCAGCGTCCCCGCCCTAAGCGTTCTTGCAGGTCAAGCAGCCAAAACAGCCACACCCTTGCATTGCCTAGGGGGGGTTGCCGTCTCGCTTGATAGGTACGGTAGGCAAACCGAAGGCTGCGCGCAACCCCCTCTCGCGGTAGAGTTTGCTATCCCCCCTAGGCGATGATCGGAGAGTCGTGCACTACGACATGGAGCAGGTCCCTGGGATCGCGGACCCCGTAGACCGCGCCAAAGCCGCAATCGACCTGATGGCGCGGTATCAGAGCCACGTGAACGAGCTGTCCCGCATCCGCCGGGAAGCGATCGAAGAGGCGCAGGCGTCGGGCATGACCCAAGCCGAGATTGCGAAGCGACTCGGAGTCAGCCGCGGGCGCGTCGGTCAGCTCGCGTCATCCGGGCCCCCACCCGAGCGCGCCTTCTTCGGCACGGACCTGGTGACGGTCTCGCTAGGGGGCAAGTACGAAGCAGGGAAGGCGCCCGACCAGAACCCCAGTGAGGTGGTCACGCGGGAAGACCTCAACAACTTCGAACACCTTCGCAAGCTGCTGGGCGGCATGAAACTGGACGCTCAGTACGAGGTGATCCCACCGAGTGGAATCGTCAACCTCAACCGGGACAACCACGTCGTTGTCTGCGGCCCCCGCCTGTCCCCGATCGTGGCGCAGGTGCTCGAAGGGGACGACAACCTTCGGTTTGCCAAGGATCACGCGTGGCACCTGGTCGACCAGGTGGCCGGGAAAGAGTTCCGGTCCCCACAGGATGAGGACGGATCGGCCGGCGACGTCGGTTACCTGGGACGCCTCCCCCGCCTGGACGGAAAGGGGACGTTCCTCTACATCGCCGGTATCCACTCCATTGGAGCGAACGGCGTCGTTCACTACCTGGAGAACAACCTGGCAGAGCTTTACAGAGAGGTCCGCACGCGCCGCTTCTCCACTCTGATTTCGTGCCGTTACGACCCGACGACGCTCGAAGTGCTGGAGAGTCGACGCGTCACTCCGCTGTACCGACACGAAGGCTGAGCATGCGCGTCGCGATCGACACCCGCCCCGGCGGAACCGCCCCCAACGAAGATTGGGTGGCCGGCACTCCGGCTCTTGCCGTTGTGCTGGACGGGCTCAGCACTGCGGGCCTGGACACGGGATGCCACCACGGCGTTCCGTGGTACGTCGAGCACCTGGGCAGTCATCTCGTGGCCGCACTAGTCGACCCGGAGCGCTCACTGTCGAGCGGTTTGGCTGATGCCCTCGAACGCGTGGCGGGCGAGCACCCCGAATGCGACCTGAAGAATCCGGGGACTCCATCCGCAACGGTGGCCGTCCTCCGGCAGCGCGAAGACTTCTTTGATCACCTTGTTTTGGCTGACTCACCGATCGTGCTCGAAGGTCGCCAAGGCTTCTCCGTGATCACTGACCTACGCGTGAAGGAGATCCTTCCGGAGTTGAAAGCGGAAGTTGATCGGTACGAGACCAATACGGCAGAGCACAAAGAGGCTCTGCGCCGCTTGGTGCTCGCGCAGCGAGAGACCCGCAACACGGCAACCGGGTATTGGGTCGCGGCTTCCGGGCCCGAAGCCGCAGAACATGCGTTGACCGGCAGCGCTCCCGCCGAGGATCTGCGCGCCGCCGCGCTCTTGTCCGACGGTGCGGCATGCCTCGTGACGGACTACTCGATGGCGACCTGGTCCGAAGTCTTCAGGACGCTCCGCGCCGGGGGGCCGCGCGAGCTGATCGACGCGGTTCGTAAGGTGGAGGCCTCAGACCCTCATGGGCAACGATGGCCGCGCTACAAGTCCGGGGATGACGCGTCCGTTGCCTTCTGCGAGTGGGGATAACGGCTGGTCAGCGCTCGCGCGCTCCGTCTCAGTTTCCGTCTCATTCACCCCCGTCCGAAGGCGTTCACGAGGGTTCACGCGGCGGGCCGGAGTACGGGAATGAACGAGGTTGAACGGCCTTATACCGCGCTCTGACCAGCACGAACAGACCTCGAAAGCGAGTGTGGCGCAAGTCACCGAGGGTTCAAATCCCTCCGCTACCGCAGATAGATGAAGGGCCCGGTCCACTGGACCGGGCCCTTCGTGCTGTTCCGGTGCGGACCGTTGAAAGATCGTCAGATCAACTGCCCGGGGTTACACTCGCCGCCGACACCAGGGGTCCCCACAGGCACAGCAGCCACAGGGGCACAAGCGGGCACAGGCAGCAGGCATACGGGGAGGCCGCGATGGCGGTGAATTCGAAGAAGGTCGCCGTCTACGTAGTCGTGGTCTTCGCGCTGTACGTGATCATCACCGACCCCGAAGGAGCGGCGGACTACGTCCAGATAGGCTTCGAGGGCATCTCCAACGCCGCCCAGTCCGTCGGTGACTTCATGACCTGGATCGCCGACGGGGCCAAGGACTAGCGGCCCTACGGCCCCACCACCGCCGTCCCCCGCCCCCTTTCGTATCCCCGCGTCGCCGCATCCCCGTATCCCTGTGTCCCGTTCCCCGTATCCCCGTTCGTCCTGGGAGTGCACGTGATCCGCCACCTGGTCCTCTTCAAGCTCAACGAAGGTGTCGAGCGGGACGAACCCCGCGTCGTCGAGGGCGTCGCCGCCTTCCGTGCGCTCGGCGACACGATTCCCGAACTGCAGTTCTGGGAGTGCGCGTGGAACATCACCGACCGCCCCATCGCCTACGACTTCGCGATCAACTCGGCGGTCGAGGACACGGACGCGCTCAAGCGGTACATCGAGCACCCCGCCCATCAGGCGGGCGTCGCCCTGTGGCGTGAGTTCGCCACGTGGGTGATCGCCGACTACGCGTTCTGAGCCGCCGCACGGCACGCGGAACACCGGCCCCTCGTCCTGACGGCGAGGGGTTTTTCGCGCGCTCCCACGCCCCGGATCCCGGCCAGGGTTCAACACGGAGTGATGAGGTGCTTGCACACAGTGCACATGTCTTGTGATGCTATGACCGCTTTTGACCGATGAGTTGACGCATGTGTCTGACGGACGTCGTTCGGACTTGTGTTTTCACGGGTTGACGGACCCAGAGGTGGAGTTGACCGTGCCGGCCAGTACCGCGCCTCAAGCACCTGCACCTCCCCAGCAGAAGCCGCAGGCCCTCGAACGGATCGACGAACCGGGCGATTCCCCGGACCAGAGCCCGCAGCGGCGCCGCGGCGCCGACACCCGGGCCCTCACCCAGGTCCTCTTCGGCGAGCTCAAGAACCTGGAGCCCGGCACCCCCGAGCACGGCCGGGTGCGGGCCGCGCTGATCGAGGCGAACCTCCCGCTCGTGCGGTACGCCGCCGCCCGCTTCCGCTCGCGCAACGAGCCCATGGAGGACGTCGTCCAGGTCGGCACCATCGGGCTGATCAACGCCATCGACCGCTTCGACCCCGACCGGGGCGTGCAGTTCCCGACCTTCGCGATGCCCACCGTCATCGGCGAGATCAAGCGGTACTTCCGCGACAACGTCCGCACGGTCCACGTACCGCGCCGGCTGCACGAGCTGTGGGTGCAGGTGAACAGCGCCACCGAGGACCTCACGACGGCCTTCGGGCGCACGCCCACGACCGCCGAGATCGCCGAACGGCTGCGCATCACCGAGGACGAGGTGCTGGCCTGCATCGAGGCCGGACGCTCCTACCACGCGACCTCCCTGGAGGCCGCCCAGGAGGGCGACGGGCTGCCGGGGCTCCTCGACCGGCTCGGTTTCGAGGATCCCGCGCTGGACGGCGTGGAGCACCGGGACCTCGTACGGCATCTGCTCGTCCAGTTGCCCGAGCGGGAGCAGCGCATCCTCCTGCTCCGTTACTACAGCAATCTGACGCAGTCACAGATCAGCGCTGAGCTGGGCGTCTCGCAGATGCATGTGTCAAGGCTCCTCGCCCGAAGTTTCGCTCGGCTCCGATCCGCAAACAGGATCGAGGCGTAGCTCCGGGGAGCGAATCGCCTCCAAGGACTTTTCCCGTCATTTCTGCGCCGAAAAACCGTCAGACCCCCTTTTTCCAGGGCCTATTCACCCCTCTTGTGTCGACATGTCACTACAGCGTGTTGCCGACATGTGACATTCTTCCGGTGACGCGTTTGCCGCAGCCCCGCCTCCGGTATTCAGGTGGAGGCTGCGTTCCTTCGACGGGAGCGTCCGCCGCGACCGTCCGCGACCCAAAGGGGGTGGCATGTCCGCAGACCAGGGCAGCTCGAAGGTGCTCACGCTCACGAAGAGCGAATCCGCGCCAGACGTGCTTCACAGTGTCGTTGTCGAGGTTCCGGCCATCCCGGCCGCGGAAGCCCCGGCCTTCCCCCCGACCCCGGAAGTGATCGACACCCGCACCCTGTCCCGCTCCCTGTTCCTGCGGCTCGCCGCTCTCGACGAGAACAGCCCCGAGCGCGGCTATGTACGGGACACCCTCATCGAACTCAACCTCCCGCTGGTGCGTTACGCGGCCGCCCGGTTCCGGTCGCGCAACGAACCGATGGAGGACATCGTCCAGGTCGGCACGATCGGCCTGATCAAGGCGATCGACCGCTTCGACTGCGAACGGGGCGTGGAGTTCCCGACGTTCGCGATGCCGACGGTCGTGGGTGAGATCAAGCGCTTCTTCCGGGACACGTCGTGGTCGGTGCGTGTACCGCGCCGGCTCCAGGAGCTGCGGCTCGCGCTGACCAAGGCCAGCGACGAGCTCTCCCAGAAGCTGGACCGCTCGCCGACCGTCGCCGAACTCGCCGTCGTACTGGGCGTGTCCGAGGAGGACGTGGTCGACGGCCTGGCGGTGGGCAACGCCTACACGGCGTCGTCCCTCGACTCCCCGGCCCCCGAGGACGACGGCGGCGAGGGCTCCCTCGCGGACCGCCTCGGCTACGAGGACACGGCGCTTGAGGGCGTGGAGTACCGCGAGTCCCTGAAGCCCCTGCTCGCCAAACTCCCGCCCCGCGAGCGGCAGATCATCATGCTCCGCTTCTTCGCCAACATGACGCAGTCGCAGATCGGCGAGGAGGTCGGCATCTCGCAGATGCACGTCTCCCGGCTGCTCACGCGGACGCTGTCCCAGCTGCGGGAAGGTCTCATCTCCGACTGAGCCACCGGCCAGGGCCTCGCGAGGGGTTCATAATTGACGGGTCGTCAGCCACACTGGCGCGATGCGTCGACCGGTGGGACAGCAGTCGATACGTGGTCGCCGAGGGGCCCTTGGGGGTGCCTCGGCGGCTGTGGTCTGTCTGGGCGCGGTGACGCTGGCCGCCTGCGGCAGCGGCATCGGTGGTGGCGGAGGCGGCGGTGACGGATACGTCGCCGTGCAGCGGCCCTCCTCGTCCGCGCAGGCCGTCGCGCCCACCGGAGACGTGAATTTGGTGCCGCTGGAGAGCGCGTCCGCGGCCAAGGGGGCCGCGGGGCAACCGGGTTCGGCGTCGGGCGACGACGGCACCCGGCCTGACACGGACCCGGGCGCGGACACACGCGCCGGCACCGGCCCGGGCGGGAGCGGCGCGGGCTCGTCCCCGGCCGCCGGTACGTCCGGCGCGCACGGCAGCGGTCGTACGAGCCCGGCCCCGGGCGGCGGCGACGGCTCCGCCGGTACGGGCGGCACGGGCAACGCCGGTGGTGCTGACGGGAGTCCGGGGGACGGCGGCACTTCGGGGGCGGGCACGCCCGCCGGTCCCGCCGTGCTGGTCGTCGGTGAGCCCGAGCGGGAGCCCGCCGACAAGAGGTGGTGCGAGAAGGTCACCGTCGGGTTCCGCAACACCGGGGGCACCGCGGTGCGTTCGGGCACGGTGACCTTCGGAACGCACGTCATCGGCGCGCTCGGGATCGACTGGGCGACCGTCGAGTCGGCCGAACGGCTGCCCGTGCCGATCGCGCCGGGCAGCCGGACGGAGAAGACCTGGACGGTGTGCGTCGACGCGTGGCGCGTACCTCTCGGTATGCATGTCGAGACGCGGGACGTGTCCGTCCGGTGGGAGTAGGGCGCCCGGTGGCGCCCCCGGCCGCTTGAGCAATCGCTTGAGCAATCGCTTGAGCAGCCGCTGGAACGGCTGCTCGCGGCGACCGCTCGGGCGGCTACTTGAGTGCGAGCCAGGCGACCACGGCGACGATCGCGACGGCCGCGATCACACCGACGATCAGGCCGACCCGGGGACCCCGGGTGGTGGCCGCCTGCTGCTGCTGACGGCTCTGCGGGTCGTCGACGAACGCTCGGAACATCTGGGTGCTACCCGCGGGGTCGTAGTTGCCCTCGGGGCCCTGGGTGTTTGCCATGCGCGTGACCCTATCGGGTGCGTTCGGTGGCCCCAAGTTTTGGGGCCGTCTATCTCTTGGGCACCGCCCAGGGGCTCCGCCCCCGGACCCCCGTATCGGCCTTGCGGCCTCGTCCTCAAGCGCCGGACGGGCTGAAGGGGGCAGTCGGCCCCGGCCACCGAGCAGCGGGCCGGGGCCGGCCGATGGCCGCCACCTCGGACGCCGAGCGGGCCGAGCGGGCCGGGCAGCGACTGAGGGACCGATCGCCCCGCACATCGAGCCTGCCGATCTGCACATCGAGCCTCCCGATCTGCAGGCCGCCGCCTCAGGATTCGGGCGGGCGAGTGAGTGAGGGCCGCCGCCTCAGACATCGGGCGGGCGAGTGAGTGAGGGCCGCCGCCCCAGGCATCCGGCGGGCGAGTAAGTGAGGGCCGCCGCCCCAGGCATCCGGCGGGCGAGTAAGTGAGGGCCGCCACCTCAGGCATCCGGCGGGCGAGCGGCCGCCGCCTCAGGCATCGGGCGGAGTGAGGGCCGCCGCCCCAGGCACCGAGCAGGGCCAGCGGCGATCGGAAGCGGCCCGGAGACCCCGCAAACCCGCCTGAGCTGCGAGTTTACGTTCGCCAATACTTGCCTTTGCCAAGGTTTTAGCCCGCAGGGCCCCATTTCGTTTGCCTGCAGCAACCAACAGTATTTATGGTTGCCTCAAGCAACAAAAGAACATGAGGGAGGTGCGATGGCCGCTCGACGGCAGTACGAGGAGCTGGCCCAGCAGCTGAGCGCCATCGGTGCCGTGAAGCGGGGGCTGGGGCGGATCCTCCCGCACGAGTGCCCGGCGGGTTCCGCCGCGGTGCTCACGCTGCTCGACCGGCACGGTGAGATGCGGATGAGCCGTCTCGCCGAGCTGATGGCCATCGACATGTCGGTGACCAGCCGGCATGTGGCGCACGTCGCCGAGCACGGCTGGATCGACCGGTCCCCCGACCCGGCCGACAAGCGCTCCCGCATCCTGCGGCTCACCCCCGCCGGACGCGACATGCTCGCCGACCTCTCCGAGCGCTACATGAACGCGCTCGCCCACTACCTGGCGGACTGGTCCGACGACGAGGTCGACCAGCTCAACACCCTGCTCGGCCGACTGCGCGCCAGCTTCGGCGACTGCCGGGCCCCGACTCCCGTACCGGCCTCCGCGGCCGGAGCGGCCAGGCCCGACGCAGCGCCCGCCGAGCGGACCACCCGTACACCCGTATGACGCAACACAAGAAAAGGAAGCCCATGGCAACGACCACACCAGCCGGTGTGCGGGGCTCACACGCCAAGCACGGAGGCGTCCCCGACGGCGCTCCGATGACGCACCGGCAGATCATGGAAGCCCTGTCCGGGCTCCTGCTCGGCATGTTCGTCGCGATCCTGTCGTCGACGATCGTCTCCAACGCCCTGCCCGAGATCATCGGCGACCTGGGCGGCGGCCAGTCCGCCTACACCTGGGTCGTCACCGCCGCCCTGCTGTCGATGACCGCGACCACGCCTCTGTGGGGCAAGCTCGCGGACCTGTACAGCAAGAAGGCGCTCGTCCAGATAGCCCTCGTCGTCTACGTCCTGGGCTCGGCCGCCGCCGGTCTGTCGCAGAACGCGGGCATGCTGATCGCCTGCCGCGTCGTGCAGGGCATCGGCGTGGGCGGTCTGTCCGCCCTCGCGCAGATCGTCATGGCCGCGATGATCTCCCCGCGTGAGCGCGGCCGGTACTCCGGCTACCTCGGCGCCACGTTCGCCGTCGCGACCGTCGGCGGCCCACTGCTCGGCGGTGTCATCACCGACACCAGCTGGCTCGGCTGGCGCTGGTGCTTCTACGTCGGTGTCCCCTTCGCGATCATCGCGCTGATCGTCCTCCAGAAGACCCTGCACCTGCCCGTCGTGAAGCGGGACGTGAAGGTCGACTGGGCCGGCGCGTTCTTCATCTCCGCCGCGGTCTCGCTGCTGCTCCTGTGGGTCACCTTCGCGGGCGACAAGTACGACTGGGTGTCGTGGCAGACGTACGCGATGGTCGGCGGCTCGATCGCGCTCGGACTGATCTTCGTGTTCATCGAGTCGAGGGCCAAGGAGCCGATCATCCCGCTGCGGCTCTTCCGCAACCGGACCATCGCGCTCTCCTCCCTCGCCTCGCTCTTCGTCGGTGTCGCGATGTTCTCCGGCACCGTCTTCTTCAGCCAGTACTTCCAGCTGGCCCGGGACGAGTCGCCCACCATGTCCGGTGTGCTGACGATCCCGATGATCGGCGGTCTGTTCGTCTCCTCCACCGTCTCCGGCCAGATCATCACCAAGACCGGCAAGTGGAAGGCATGGCTGGTCGGCGGCGGCGTGCTCATCACGGCGGGCCTCGGTCTGCTGGGCACCATCCGCTACGACACGGACTACTGGAAGACCGCGATCTTCATGGCGCTGCTGGGTCTCGGCATCGGCATGATGATGCAGAACCTGGTGCTCTCCACGCAGAACCAGGTGGCGCCCCAGGACCTCGGCGCGGCCAGCTCCACGGTGACCTTCTTCCGTTCCCTCGGTGGCGCGATGGGCGTCTCGGCGCTCGGCGCGGTGATGGCCAACCGCATCACCGACTACGTCAAGGACGGCCTCACCGGCATCGACCCCAAGTACGCCGCCGCGGCCAGCCACTCGACCGGCAGCATCCCGGACATGGACTCGCTGCCCGCGCCGCTGCGCACGGTCATGGAGAGCGCGTACGGGCACGGCATCGCGGACGTCTTCCTGATCGCCGCCGCCCTGGCCCTGCTCGCCTTCCTCATCACGCTGTTCATCAAGGAGGTCCCGCTGCGTACCTCGGGCGGGCTGGCGCAGGCCGCCGAGGCCGCCCAGGCGGACGGTACGGCCGCTGTCGCCGAGACCGCCCCGGCGGCGGACTCCCCCGCGGCGGCTGGCTCGGCCGACACCTTCCCGAACGGGGCCGACGAGCGCGTACCGAGCTGGGCGGTCGCCGACACCGGCAACGGTGCGGGCCCTGAGCAGGGCCCCGCGGGCACCCAGCGGCTCGCGGCCGTCGCCACCCTGGCGGCCGGTACCGACTCCGCCGCGAGTGCCGGTTCCGGCGGGGTACCGGTCCACGGGTTCGTGCGCGGCGCCGAGAGCGCGCCCGTGCCCCGGGCCGCCGTCACGCTGATCTCCCTCGCGGGCCGTCAGCTGGGCCGCTCGGTCGCCCAGGCCGACGGGGCCTACGCCGTGGACGCGCCCGGCACGGGTTCGTACGTGCTGATCGCCTCCGCGGACGGGTTCCAGCCGCAGGCCTCCACGGTCGTCGTGAACGGTGAGCCGCTCGCGTACGACATCCTGCTGAGCGGCACGAGCGGGCTCGCCGGTGCGGTGAAGGCCGCCGGGACCGAGCAGCCGGTCGTGGGCGCGATGGTCATCGTGACCGATGTGCGCGGTGACGTGCTGGCCACCGGGACCACCGGTGAGCAGGGCGAGTTCACCTTCGCCGAGCTGGTGCCCGGTGCCGTGACCGTCGCGGTGAACGCCGCCGGACACCGGCCCCGCGCCCTGCCCGTCGAGGTCGGCGGCACCGGGGTCACCCGGGTCGAGGTCGAACTGACCGCCGGAGCGCAGCTCCAGGGCGTGGTGCACGCACCCGCAGGACCCCTGGGCGACGCCCGGGTCACGCTCGTCGACGCGGCGGGCAACGTGGTCGGCACCGCCACCACCGGGGCGGACGGGGCGTACGCCTTCGCCGACCTGGACAGCGGCGAGTACACCGTCATCGCGACCGGCTACCCGCCGGTGGCCACGGCCCTGACCGTGAGCGGCGGCGGCGTGGACGGCCACGACATCAAGCTCGCCCACCCCGGCGAGTAGTCACCGGGCCGCTTCAGGAAACAGCAGTCGAAGACCCCGGCCCGTGGGGCGCGTTCCGAGCGGAGGCGTGCTCCGCGGGCCGGTTTTCATGAGATGAGGTTGTGAGCAATGGGACTGACCGCGCGGATCCGTACGCGGGACGGCTGGGCCGTGTCGCACGCGGTCGTCACCGTGACCGACATGACGGGCGCCCAGGTGGTGCGTGCCGAGGCCGACGAGGAAGGCACCGTGCGGGACGCGGTCGTCCTCGTGCCCGGCGCGTACACGGTGATCGTCACGGCCGTCGGGTACGCGCCCGTCGCGTCGAGCGCCATCGTGACGGCGAGCGGCCGGGCCGAGATCGGCACCGTGACCCTCGCCCGGCAGGGCGGCACCGAGCTGCCGCCGCCCGGCCCGTGGACGGTGGATCCGGCGCACTCGTCCGTGGGCGCCGTCGCCCAGCACCTGGGGATCTCCAGCGTGCACGGCCGGTTCACACGGTTCGCCGGGTCGATCGAGATCGCCCCGGACGAGGTCGCAAAGTCCCGGGTGGAGGCGGTGATCCGGGCCGACTCGATCGACACGGGCAACGCCATGCGTGACGGGCACCTGAAGTCGCCGGACTTCCTGGACGTGGAGCGCCACCCGGAGATCACGTTCGTCTCGACGGGCCTGACCCCGGCCACCGGCAGCGACCGCTGGACGGTCCACGGCGACCTGACCCTGCACGGGGTCGTACGCCCGGTCGACCTGGACCTCGCCTACCTCGGCACCGGCGCCGACCCCTGGGGCGGCACGCGGGCGGCCTTCCGCGCCACCACGGAACTGCGCCGCGAGGACTTCGCGATGAACTACAACCAGGTCGTCCAGGCGGGCATCGCGGCGATCGGCACGACGCTCAAGGTGGAGCTGGACATCCAGGCGGTGCAGGGGGAGACGCTCCCGCAGGTCTAGCCCGCCGGTACGGACACAGACCTGTGCGTAGGCACGGCAGGGTCAGCCTGGGCGGGCGGTTGTACCCCTAGGCTGCCCCCATGGCACCGAACATCGCTACGAACACCTCCGTATCGTCGGCCGAGCTGCTCGACTTCGTACGTCCCCGTCATCGCGCCATCCTGCTGACCCGCAGGGCCGACGGGAGCCCGCAGGGGTCGCCCCTGACCTGCGGAGTCGACGACTCGGGCCGCATCGTCGTCTCCACCTACCCGGAGCGCGCCAAGACCCGCAACGCCAAGCGCGACGAGCGGGTCAGCCTGATCGTCCTGAGCGACGACTGGAACGGCCCCTGGGTCCAGATCGACGGCACGGCCGAGGTGATCGACTCCCCCGACTCGGTGGAACCCCTGGTCGAGTACTTCCGCAACATCTCGGGCGAACACCCGGACTGGGACGAGTACCGCCAGGCCATGATCAAGCAAGGCAAGTCGATCATCCGCATCACCCCGGAAAAATGGGGCCCGGTGGCAACGGGCGGCTTCCCCGCAAGACTGGCCTAGCGGTTCCAGGGGCGCGGGGAACGGCGCAGTCTTCTGCTTTTCGGGGGCGCGGGGAACGGCGCAATCTTCTGCTTTTCGGGGGCGCGGGGAACGGCGCAATCTTTTCGTCTTGAGGGGGTCGCGGGCAACAAACCCGCACCCCTACCCCTCACCCCCGCGGAGCACCACCGTCTCGATCCCCGCGATCACCAGATCCAGCCCGAACCCGAAGTCCCGCTCGTACATGTCCCCCAGCGTGCTCCCCCCACGCGCCCGCATGATCTCCGCGCTCTCCTCCAGCACGTCATCGAGCTCGGGCGCCCCCCGCAACGTGCTCAGCGCCTGCTGGAAGTACGCGTCAGGACTCATCCCCGCCTCCGCGGACCGCGCGGTGAAGTGCCCCTCGATCGTGCCGAACCCGTACACGAACTGGAGGACGGCCGAGATGGCCCCCGCCAGCCGGTGCGTGGGCAGTCCGGTCCTGCGGATCACCCGCTGCACGGTCCGTGAGAAGGCGACCGACCTGGGTCCGATGTTGAGGAACGTCCCGGCGAGCGGCGAGGCCCAGGGGTGCCGTACGAGCAGCGCCCGGTAGCCGGAGGCGAGCGCGCGAAGCTGATCCCGCCAGTCCTCGTCCGCCTCCGGATCGGGCAGTTCCAGTTCCCCGTGGATCGCGTCGAGCGCGAGTTCAAGAAGGTCGTCCTTCGTGTCCACGTACCAGTAGACGGACATCGCGGTCACATTCAGCTCGGCGGCCAGCCGTCGCATGGAGAACTTGGCCAGCCCGTCCGCGTCGAGCAGCCGTACCGTCGCCCCGGTGATCCGGTCCCGGTCGAGCGAGGCCGGCTGGCCGCCCCGGGCGCCACCGCCTCGCGGGGCCTTGCCCTCCAGCCACACGCTGGTCCGTGCCGGGCGCTCGGCCCGGTCGACTGCCCTCACCATGGCGCACCTTCCTCGACACTTCCGCACCGGGACGCCTCGGACCATCGAGGTCCGCCCCAGCCCTGATTCCTACCGGGCGGCCCTCACATCGGCACCGCCGCCACCGCGGAGTCTGCCCTCTCGGCCCGCCGAAGCAACGCGGCGGCCAGCAGTCCGCCGAGGAGGACGGCCGCCGCGCCCACCAGCTGGCTGGTCTCCAGGCCCGACGCGAACCCGTCCGTGATCCGCGCGCGCTCGTCCGCCGAGTCCGCGGCGGCGAGCGTCGCGGGCAGCGAGGCCGCAGCGAACGGGATCAGCGCGGCGAAGCGGGCGTTGAGGACCGCGCCCAGGACGGCGACGCCGAGACCGTTGCCGAACTCGGCCAGCGTGCCGTTGATCCCCGCGCCCACGCCCGCCTTCTCCGGCGGGATCGCGCTCATGATGGCGTGCGCCATGGCGGGGTTGGCGAGCGCGCAGCCCGCGCCGATGAGGAGCAGACCGAGCAGGGTGCCGGCGTAGCCGCTCGACGCGAGGGTCGCGATCGACACCAGGCCGCCGGACATCAGCACCATGCCGAGGGCGATGGAGACGGGTGTGCCGAGCTTCGCGGTGAACTTCGCGGACAGGCCGGTGAAGTTGAGGGCCACCACGGTCAGGGCGAGCGGCGCCGTGCGCAGACCCGCCTCCAGGGGCCCGTATCCGAGCACGAACTGGAGGTGCTGGGTCAGCAGGAAGAGCGCGCCGCCCATACCGAAGGTGATCAGTACGGCGCCGGCGACGGCCCCCGTGAAGCGCCGGTCCCGGAAGAAGTGCAGATCCAGCATGGGGTACGGGATCCGGCTCTCCCAGTGGGCGAAGAGGGCGAGGACGAGGAGCGCCAGGGCGGCCGTGGTGAGGACGCGGGCGGAGGTCCAGCCGTGTTCCGGGCCGGAGATGATCGCGTACACGAGGGCGGTCATGCCGATGGTGGAGAGCAGGGCGCCGAGGAGGTCGGGGCGGTCGCCGCGCGGGTTCTTCGACTCCGGTACGAGGCTGATCACGGCGGTGAGGGCCAGGGCCACCACGGGCAGGTTGATGAGGAAGATCGCGCCCCACCAGTAGTGGTCGAGCATGAACCCGCCGAGCAGGGGCCCGGTCGCGAAGCCGAGGGCGTTGACGGCGCTCCAGATGCCGATGGCCTTCGGCTGCTCGTCGGGCGTGAAGATCTGCATGGCGACGGCGAGCGTGGTGGTGAGCAGGAGCGCGCCGCCGACGCCCATGCCCGCGCGGGCGGCGATCAACTGCCCGGTGGTGTCGGCGAGTCCGGCGACCAGCGAGCCGGCGCCGAAGAGCACGAGACCGGCGACCAGCATCTTCTTGCGGCCGTAGCGGTCGGCCGCGCTGCCCGCGCTGAGCAGCAGCCCCGACTGCACCAGCGAGTACGCGTTGATCATCCACTGGATGTCGGCGGTGCCGGCGCCCAGTTCCTCGGTGAGGGTGGGGATCGCGACGTTCAGCACGGTGTTGTCGAGCAGCACGGTGAGCTGGGCGAGGCAGATGACACCGAGGATCAGCCACCGCTGGGGGTGGCCTTGGGCAAGGCCCGGCGGACGGCCCTGGGAAGTTGGCATGCCATACACCGTAGAACACGTCTTATACGGCGTACAACGCAGTTACGGGTCGCCCGGCACGCACGCCGAAGGGGCGGCGACCGGGGCACTTCCGCCCCGGCCACCGCCCCACAAGGGCGAACCGTCAACTGCTCGCCGCCTGCGTCAGGTCGTAGAAGGTGGACGAACCCACCGTCACCTCCTTGAAGTTCTTCTGCACCCACTCACTGATCTGGGTCCCGGTGCCGGAGCTGTCGCTGCCACCGCCCATCGAGCCGGACGAGATGAAGTAGTGGATCTTCCCGTCCGCCACGTACTTCTTGAACTGGGCCAGCGTCGGCGAGGGGTCGCTGCCGTTGAAGCCGCCGATCGCCATCACCGGGTCGCCGGTGGAGAGCTGGTAGCTCGCCGCGTTCTGCGAGCCGATGGCCGCGGCCACCCAGGTGTAGTCACCGGAATCCTTCTCCAGGAGCGCCTTGGCCTCGGAGCTGACGGTCGCGCCGTTGAGCAGACCGCCCATCCCGCCACCGCCTCCGCCGCCCATGCCGCCACCGTCACCGGTGCCGCCGGCCGTGCCGCCGCCCGGCTGGGTCTGGCCGTTCTGGCCCGTCTGACCGTTGCCGTTCTGCTGGCCCTGCTGGCCGCCCCCGGGGAAGCCGCCGGTCGGGGGCTGGCCCATGCCGCCGCCCTGCTGGTTCTGGCCGGTGCCGCCCTGCCGGTTGCCGCCCGGCATACCGCCACCGCCGCCACCGGGACCGCCGCCCATGCCACCGCCGGGGCCGCCGCGACCGCCCGAGACCGCGGGCCCCGCCGTGACGATCGAGCCGCTGTGGCCCTCGTTCAGCGTGGTCAGCGTGTACGCCGTCGGGCCCGCGAGCGCCGCGACGAAGCTGAGCCCGACCACCGCGAGGGACAGCCTGCGCCCGAGCCGCGCGATGAAGATCAGGCCGAGCGCCGTGACCAGCCCGCCGACCAGGACCAGCCACTTGAGCCAGGGCAGGTAGTCGGAGGAACGGTTCAGGAGCACGTAACCCCAGACCGCGGTGGCCGTGGCCGCGGCCGCCATGGTGAGCGAGATCCACATCCGGCCGCGCTCTTCCCAGAGCACGCTCGCGCCCATGCCGATCACGGCGGCGACGTACGGGGCGAGGGCCACGGTGTAGTACTCGTGGAAGATGCCCTGCATGAAGCTGAAGACCACCATGGTGATCAGCAGCGAGCCGCCCCAGGCGAGGAACGCGGCACGGGCCGTGTCGGTCCGCTTCGCCTTCCAGGTCAGCGCGATGCCCGCGGCGAGCACGATCAGCGCGGCCGGGATCAGCCAGGAGATCTGACCGCCGATGGACGAGCTGAACATCCGGTCCCAGCCGGTCTCGCCCCAGCCGCCGCCTCCGCCGCCGCCCCCGACGCTGCCGGTCTCCTCGCCGTTGATGCGGCCGAGTCCGTTGTAGCCGAAGGTGAGTTCGAGGAACGAGTTGTTCTGTGAGCCGCCGATGTAGGGGCGGGAGGAGGCGGGCCACAGTTCGACCAGGGCCACCCACCAGCCGCCCGCGACGATCATCGCCAGGCCGGAGAGCAGCACCTGTCCGATGCGCTGGCGCAGGGTGGTCGGCGCGAAGACGACATAGATGATCGCGAGGGGCGGCAGGATCAGGAAGGCCTGGAGGGTCTTCACCAGGAAGGCGAGACCGACGGCCGCACCCGCCCAGACCAGCCACTTCGTCTCGGCCTTCTCCATGGCGCGCAGGACGCAGTAGACCGTGACGGCCATCAGGAGGGCGAGAGCCGCGTCCGGGTTGTTGAAGCGGAACATCAGCGCGGCGACGGGCGTGAGCGCGAACACCGCCATGGTGAGGAAGCCTGCCGCGGGGGTGAACCGGCGGCGCACGGCCGCGTACAGCACTCCGGCGGTGGCGACGGCCATGAGGACCTGCGGGAACAGGATCGCGAAGGAGTTCAGGCCGAACAGCCGCACCGACAGGGCCATCGGCCACAGGGAGGCCGGGGGCTTGTCGACGGTGATGGCGTTGGCCGAGTCGAGCGAGCCGAAGAAGAAGGCCTTCCAGGACTGGCTGCCGGCCTGGGCCGCCGCCGAGTAGAAGGAGTTGGCGTACCCGGAGGCCGTGAGGTTCCAGGTGTAGAGCGCGCCGATCAGCAGCAGCGCGCCGAGGAACGCGGGGCGCACCCAGCGGTTGTCCTCGGGCCGTCCGCGCCACAGGCGGCGCGCGAAGGGCTGCTTGGGACTGCCGTCCTCGGGGACGGTCCGCTCCGCGGCCGGCTCCGCCGGAACGACCGGTTCCTGTACGGCTGTGGACGCGGGTGGCCTCCAACCGGGGTCGGCGGCCCCCGTATCCGGCTGTTCGTGCTGAGTCGTCGTCATCGCGGGTCCCTCGGATCATGATCGTTCGGGCGCACCGGCTGCAGCTGCATCGTCGGGTCCCCCCAGGTCTGGTGGTCGTACGAGGAATCTGTCGTGCCGTAGGAAGAGTCGGTCGTGCCGTACGGGGCCCGCGGAGCCGTCGCGTAGACCGGCGAGGCGGGTCCGGTCGGGACGGTCGGCGGCACGTTCGGCACGGCGGGTGTGTGAGAGGCGACGACGGTCGACGGTGACGTGTCGTGCCGGTCCGGGAACACCCAGGCCCGGAAGAGCAGGAACCGCAGCACGGTCGCCGCGAGGTTGGCGACGATCAGCACCGCGAGTTCGGTGGCGTGCGCCGGCTCGTCCGTCGCCGCGTTCAGGGCGGCGAGCGAGCCGCTGGTGAGGGCGAGTCCGATACCGAAGACGACCAGGCCCTGCGCCTGATGGCGGACCGCGCTGCCCTTGCCGCGTACACCGAAGGTCAGCCGGCGGTTGGCGGCGGTGTTGGCGACCGCCGAGACGAGCAGGGCGAGCGCGTTGGCGATCTGCGAACCCGAGAACGTCCGGAAGCCGCTGTAGAGCACCAGGTAGAACAGCGTGGACAGGGCGCCCACCACACAGAATCCGACGAGCTGGCGGGCCAGGCCCTTCGGTACCCCGCTGATCTCGCGGTCGCGCGGGTCGTCCCCGAACGGCCGGGCGAGCCGGTCCAGCGCCAGCGAGCCGGTGGCGAGGGCGCGTCCCACGCGCCACACGCCCTTGAGGTCGTCGGTCGCGGTCTTCACGATGTGCACGGTCGAGTCCGGATCGTCGACCCAGTCCACCGGCACCTCGTGGATGCGCAGCCCTGCCCGTTCGGCGAGGACCAGCATCTCGGTGTCGAAGAACCATCCGGTGTCCTCGACGAGCGGCAGCAGCACCTGCGCGACATCGCGCCGGATGGCCTTGAAGCCGCACTGCGCGTCGGAGAACCGGGCCTGCAGGGAGCCCCGCAGGATCAGGTTGTACGTACGGGAGATGAACTCCCGCTTGGCGCCCCGCACCACCCGCGAACTACGGGCGAGCCGCGAGCCGATCGCCAGGTCGGAGTGACCGGAGATCAGCGGCGCGACCAGCGGGAGCAGCGCGTTCAGGTCGGTGGACAGGTCGACGTCCATGTAGGCGAGGACCGGGGCGTCCGAGGCGGACCAGACGGTCCGCAGCGCCCGGCCGCGGCCCTTCTGCTCCAGCCGGAACGATCTGACCTCGGGGAGCTCCGCCGCCAGTTGCGCCGCCACCAGGGGAGTGGTGTCCGTGGACGCGTTGTCCGCGACGGTGATGCGGAACGCGTACGGGAAGGTGCGGGAGAGGTGCTCGTGGAGTCTGAGCACACACGGCTGGAGGTCCTTCTCCTCGTTGTAGACGGGGATCACTACGTCCAGGACAGGCGTACCGGCATGTCCGGCCGGGAGGTGCTCCCGCGCCGGCAGGTTGCCGGGAGAAGGTTCGGTTCGCATGACAACGACTGTCGTCAAGCGCCCTGTTGCACCCATGTGGTCGTGCTGTGCTGTGCCTGTGAGTACGGTTTTGAATGTGTTTCGGAAATGAACGCCTCATGAGAATGAGGCGCCTGCGGGGCCAGCGCGGGCAGATGCACGGTGAAGACCGTGTGTCCGGGGACGCTGTCGACGGTCACCGCACCGCCGTGCGCGGCCGCGACGGCCTGCACGATGGCGAGCCCGAGCCCGGTCGAACCGGAGGCGCGCGAGCGCGAGGAGTCGCCGCGCGCGAACCGTTCGAAGACGTGCGGGAGCAGGTCCGGCGGGATGCCCTGACCGTTGTCCTGGACGTCCACGCACACCCACGCTCCCTGGCGGCGCACGCGTGCGGTCACGGTCGTGCCCGGCGGGGTGTGGGTACGCGCGTTCGCGAACAGGTTCACCATGACCTGCTGCACCCGGGCCGCGTCGGCCAGTACCAGCGCCGGTTCGTCGGGTAGTTCGAGGCGCCAGTTGTGCTCGCGGCCGGCCGCGCGGGCGTCGCTCACGGCGTCCACGACCAGCGGGGAGAGGTCGGTGTGCTCGTAACTGAGCGGCCGTCCCGCGTCGAGGCGCGCGAGCAGCAGGAGGTCCTCGACGAGGCCCGTCATACGGCCGGCCTCGGACTCGATCCGGCCCAGCGCGTGCCGCGTGTCGGGCCCGGTCTCCTCCCGTCCGCGTCTGGTCAGCTCGGCGTATCCGCGGATGGACGCGAGGGGGGTACGCAGCTCATGGCTGGCGTCCGCCACGAACTGCCGTACGCGGGTCTCGCTCTCCTGGCGCGCGTGCAGGGCGCCGTGGACGTGGTCGAGCATGCGGTTGAGCGCGGCCCCGACCTGCCCGACCTCGGTGTGCGGGTCGGTCTCGGACTCGGCGACCCGTTCGTTGAGGGTCACCTCGCCGGTGTGCAGCGGCAGTTCGGAGACACGGGTGGCGGTGGAGGCGACCTTGCGGAGGGGGCGCAGGGCCACGGTGACGATGGTCGCGCCGGCGATACCGGCGGCGATCAGGCCGGCCGCCGTCACGCTCACCTCGACGAGGATCAGGGTGTTGATGGTGCTGGTGACGGACTCGGTGGGCAGGGCGATGTAGAAACTGCCCTTGCCGCCGCTGACGTACATGACGCGGTACTCGCCCATGCCCGGGATGTCGACGGTGTGCTTGCCGGTCTTGGACACGGAACCGAGCGCGGCCTTCGCCGCGTCGCTGAGGTTCTTGGAGGCCATCTGGTCGAAGGCGCCGTCCGAGGACTTCTCCACGGCCACGACAGCCCTGGTGATTCCGCCGTCGCTGCCGACCTCGGCGGCGATGGTGTCCTTCTGCGTCGGCCCCTTGGTGACGAAGTCCACGAGCCTGTCATCCGTCGAGGAGCCGCCGGAGTACACCGGGGACGAGCCGCCCCCGTTCGGGTTCCGGGGCAGCTCCCCCGGTGGCGGGCCCCCGGCACGCTCGGCGGCGTCGGTGACCTGGCTGTCCAGCTGCTTGTACAGGTGCTGCTGCAACGCGATCGTCGTCACCGTGCCGATCACCGCGCAGACCACCGCGATCAGCGCGACCGCCGAGACGACGAGCCGCGTCCGCAGGGTCCGAGGCTGCCGGCGCCGCAGCGTGCGCGGGGCCCCGGACGGTCGGCGCCGCTGCGTACGCGGCCGTCGTCGCCCGCTCACGACGTCGCGGGCTTGATCAGGTAACCGGCGCCGCGCCGGGTGTGGATCATCGGCTCACGGCCGGCGTCGATCTTGCGGCGCAGGTACGAGATGTAGAGCTCGACGACGTTGGCCTGACCGCCGAAGTCGTACGACCACACGCGGTCGAGTATCTGCGCCTTGCTGAGCACCCGGCGCGGATTGCGCATCAGGAACCGCAGCAGCTCGAACTCGGTCGCGGTGAGGTGGATGCCGTCACCGGCGCGCGACACCTCGTGGCTGTCCTCGTCCAGGGTGAGGTCGCCGACGACCAGCACCGAGTCGGAGCGGCGGTCGGCGGCGCCGGAACGGCGGATGAGCCCGCGCAGCCGCGCCACGACCTCCTCCAGGCTGAAGGGCTTGGTGACGTAGTCGTCGCCGCCGGCCGTCAGCCCCGCGATCCGGTCCTCGACCGCGTCCTTCGCGGTCAGGAAGAGAACGGGCACGTCGGGCAGTTCCCGGCGCAGCCGGCCGAGGACGGCGAGACCGTCCATGTCGGGCAGCATCATGTCGAGAACGACGGCGTCGGGCCGGAACTCACGGGCGGTCTGCACCGCACCGGTCCCGTCGGCCGCGCTGCGGATCTGCCACCCTTCGTAGCGAAGGGCCATGGACAGCAGCTCGGTGATCGACAGCTCGTCGTCCACGACAAGCACGCGGACGGGGCTCCCGTCCGGCCTCAGCAGTTCGGTGCGCCCCTGGGGCGAGGTCGTGGTCATAGCCAACACATTGGTGGCCCGCCCTGAGAGCACCCTTTCGGGAACCTGTGAATCCCCTGAGAAACACACAGCCGCCTCTCAGGGAACACGGGGGGACTCCTCGGGCCTGGTACGGGCGGGTCCGGCCTCGTACGGGCGGGCCGGCCTCGCAGGGGCGGGTCCGGGCTCGCACGGGCGGGTCCGGGCTCGCACGGGCGGGTCCGGGCTCGCACGGGCGGGTCCGGGCTCGCACGGGCGGGTCCGGGCTCGTACGGGCAGGGCCAGCCTCGTACGGGCAGGGCCGGGCTCGCACCGGGCAGGTCCGGCCTCGTACGGGCAGGTCCGGGCTCGCACCGGGCAGGTCCGGCCTCGCAGGGGCGGGTCCGGGCCCTCACGGGCGGTCCAGCCTCGCAGGGGCGGGTCCGGGCCCTCACGGGCGGTCCAGCCTCGCAGGGGCGGGTCCGGGCTCGCACGGGCGGTCCAGCCTCGTACGGGCAGGTCCGGGCTCGCACCGGGCAGGGCCAGCCTCACGCGAGCGGGTCCGGGCGCTCACAGCCCGAACAGGCGCGCCCCGTTGTCATGGCAGACCGCCCGCAGCCAGTCCTCCCCGAGCCCGAGCCGCTCCAGCGCCCGCAGCTGATGCTCGTACGGGTAGGGGAGGTTGGGGAAGTCGGTCCCGAGCAGGATCCGGTCGCCGAGACCGGAGAGCCGGGGGAGATCCGCGTGACGGGGCGGGCCGTCAGGGCGGAGCTGTCCGGCCAGGCCCGGCCGAGCGGAGAGGCCCGGTCGTCCGGCGAGGCGGGGGAGCGCGCGCCGGGGGAACGGGGCGAACCCCTCGCTGAAGTCCGTGAACGCCATCGTCGTGTCCAGCCGCACCTCCCCGAACCGCTCGGCGAGGTCGAGGAAATCCTCGTACTCCGGCATTCCCATGTGCGCGATCACCAGCCGCAACCGCGGATGCCGCGCGAGCACCCGGCCGACCGGCCCGGGCCCGGTGTGCTTGCCGGGCGAGGGACCGGATCCGCAGTGGATCACAACAGGGGTCCCCGCCTCGGCGAGCACGCCCCAGGCCGGATCGAGAAGCGCGTCGGCGGGGTCGTACGCCCCCACCTGGACGTGCGCCTTGAAGACCCGCGCCCCGTCGTCCAGCGCCCTGCGCACGTACTCCGCCACGCCCGGCTCCGGGAACAGCGTCGCCGTGTGGAGGCAGTCGGGGGTCCGGCGGGCGAAGTCGACGGCCCACTGGTTCAGCCACTCGGCCATGCCCGGCTTGTGCGGGTAGAGCATGGCGGTGAAGGCACGCACGCCGAACTCCCGCAGCATCCCGACCCGTTCGTCCTCCTCGGCCCGGTAGGTGATGGGCCACTCGACACCGCCGGTGAGCGGCCCGAGCGCGTCGAAGTACGCCCAGACCTTCTTCAGCACGGACTCGGGCATGAAGTGGGTGTGGACGTCGACGAGCCCGGGAAGACCGAGGCCTTCCCAGAACCGCCGTACGCCGAGGGCTTCCGCGTCCGCGCCCGGTTCAGTGTCCGCGCTCGCGCCCGCGTCCGGCTCAGCGTCCACGCCCTCCTCCGTGCCGTCAGCCATGTCCGAGCTCGAAACCGTGGCTCCGCTCGACCTTGGCGACATGCAGCGTGTAGCGCTGGTACCACTCGGCACGCCCACGCTTCTGCGCCGCCAGGTGCTCGGCATTGCTGCGCCACTCCTCGACGGCGTCCGCGTCCCGGAAGTACCCGACGGTGATGGACAGCCCGCCCGGCGACCCCGCGTGGTCCATCCCGAGGTAGCCGGGTATCTCCCCGACCAGCTCCTCCATCCGCTCATTGGTCTCCCCGTACGCGCCGGACTCGCCGTCCTCCGTCTTCACCGAGGTGAAGACGACGGCGTAGTAGGGAGGGTCGTACGCGGCGACGGGCACGGGGGAGGACGAGTGCGGGGCGGGAGAGGGGAGCGGGGCGGAGGCATCCTGAGGGCTCATACCGCCCACCCTCGATCCGCCCGCCGCACCAAGTCCAGACGGTTTACCGAAGGGGATCTCCAAGGGATCGATCTCTTGACCATCCGGTCACACCCACATGCCCACGGGCGCCCCGGCCCCCTGTGCTCCCTGCCACCCGCCCTGCCCATCAGAAAAGCCCGTCCTGAACTCCCCCGAACTCCCGCACGGGCACGGTGATGTCCCCACGGTCCCCCAACCCGGTCGCCCCGACCTCTCCGGTCGCTCCGGCCGCTCCGGTCAGTTCCCACCCGGTCATGAGGCGCGTATCGAGCACGACGACCCCCCGGCCGGTCCGCAGATGCAGATCGGGCCCGGCGGCGGCGACCAGCTCACCGCGCACGACGCCTCCCGGGACCAGCTCGCCGACGGCGGCCACGGCCGGCGGCAGCCCGTCGAGCCCGAACGCGTCCGTGTGGTCGACGGCCTCGAACGGCATCCGCCGCAACGCGTCCGGCCACCCGTCCAGCCCCACGGCCCGCGCATGCAGTTCCCGCACCTCCGCCGCCCGAACGCCCCGCTCCGGCAGCGCGCTCCGAACGGCCCGCTTGGCGTCGTACGCGATCCGGTCCGGCACCCCCAGCGCCGTACGCAACAGCTCCTCACTGCGCCGGGCGGACATCAGCGGCCCCCGCCCCAGCCAGGTGAAGACGACGGCGCCCTGCTCCAGCAGGCGGGCCGATCCGCGCTCGACGGCGGTGATCCCCACCTTGACCAGCCCGGGTCCGAACCAGGCCAGATAGACGGAGTAGGGCCGGGGGTCGTCGGCGATGGTGTCCGCCGCGACGGAATGGGCCCGGTCCAGCCGCGCGCACTCCTCACAACGGGCCCCGACACTGCGCCCGGACACCGCGGCCCCCGCGAAACAGCTGTGCCCGCGCGCCCCCACGCACCGCCGCTCACCCCCGCCCACGACGGCGAACGCGACCTGCTTCCCCCACGGCAACGCACTGTCACGCCCCCCGTCCCAGACCAGCACGGGCTCACACCCGGCCCACCGAAGCCCCCTGCACTTCCACACCTGTGCCATCACTGACGAGCGTAGAGCCCGGCACTGACAGTGGGCCGCCACGACGAAAGAAGCCCCGGACCATGGTCCGGGGCTTCTCATCTGTGTGCACTCGGCAGGATTCGAACCTGCAACCTTCTGATCCGTAGTCAGATGCTCTATCCGTTAAGCTACGAGTGCTTGTGTGTTCTGTTGTGTTTGCTCTTCCTTCCGGACTTTTCTGCCCGGTTGGCGTTGCGGGAACAACATTACATGACTGGCGCCGTGAGGCGAAATCCGTTTGCCGGACCCTGCCTGACCTGCGGAAACGACCTCCTGGTGGCCCTCGGACGGCTGCTGGCGCGGCCCCGTGGAGCGTCAGGAACGATCAAGGAACGACGAAGCCCCGGTCGTGGACGACCGGGGCTTCGTGATCTTCTGCGGAGGCGGAGGGATTTGAACCCTCGATGGGATTGAAGTCCCAAACCGCATTAGCAGTGCGGCGCCATAGACCGGACTAGGCGACGCCTCCAGCACAACCATCCTCGCCTGCGCGAAATGGTGCGTGCAGATGATGACACAGTCGAGCGGGCTGTCACCAATCGCCTCCCACGGTACTAGGCGGAAAGCCCCGAGGGCAAAGCCCTTCTCCCCCGCGCAACGTCGGGGCTCGGACGGCGTTAGAGCAGGCGTCAGGGCTGTCGCCAGGGCAGTCGACCAGAACCGTCGTCAGGGGATCCACCATGCTGCGCCGCATCGCCCTCACCGTCGCCACCTCCGCCGCCGCCTCCTTCGCCGCGCTGTCCGGGGCGCCGGCGGTCGCGTACGCCGATTCGTTTCCCCTCGTGCCGCCGCCGGTGAGCGGTGCGGACCGCAGCGACCACCTCACGGTGACGGTGAGCGGGGCCGGCGAGGGCCGCGACGGGAAGTTCGAGCTCGACTGCCATCCGGCGGGCGGCAGCCATCCCCGGGCGCAGGACGCCTGCGACTACCTGGACCGGAACACCTCGTGGGGCAAGAGCCCGTTCGCACCCGCGCAGGAGCGCGGGATGTGCACGATGCAGTACGGCGGTCCGGCCACCGCGCACGTCACGGGCACCTGGGCCGGCCGGCCCGTCGACGCGACGTACCGGCGCGGTGACGGGTGCGAGATCGCGCGCTGGGACGCCCTCGTGCCCGTCCTCCCCGATCTCGGCGCGTAGACCCGCAGTCCCACAGACCCGTGGAGCGGGGCGGGTGGCCGGGAGCCGGCGCATTCGTGGGACCGGGTGCGGCGGCCGGGGCGGCGAATCGCACGGTCACAGGTTCTCCAGGCCTTCTGCGTGCGTTCTGCTTCCCCTCTACGTGCGACCTCCCTCTCATCCGGCGTCGCGAGCGCAACCACTGCCCGTAGACTCCCTCGCGTGACACGTCGCGGCCCCGTTGGCAAGATGGCTACCGCGGTCGGCAAGGTGCGGTAACAGGGAGGAAGCGTCTCGTGAGCAGCAGGCCATCCCGAGGCGCTGCTCGCCTCGCAGCCATACTCGACGCACTTCCCGACGCGTTGGTACTGGTCAACGCCAACGGAACGGTCGTCAACGCCAACACCATCGCCCTGGAGGCCTTCGAGGCCCCGGGCACCGCGCTCGTGGGGCGCGGACTGCTCGATCTGCTGCCGCAGTTCGACTCCCGGCTCATCCCGGGCACGATGCGGCGGGCCGACACCGTCGACGAGAACGGACGCACCCGGCCCACCCGGATGATCGCCCGCCGCACGGACGGCAGCGAGTTCCCCGTCGAGGTCACCAGCGCGAACCTGGAGAACGGGCAGCAGGCGTACGACGGTTACGGCTACACCGGCGACGAGCTGCTGATGATCGTCGTACGGGACCTCTCCGGCACCGTCGACACCGAGGCGGAGCTCGCGCGCTCGCAGCGGCAGACGGAGATGATCCTGCGTGCCGCCGCCGAGGGCGTGGTCGGCACGGACACCGAGGGACGGGTCGTCCTCGTCAATCCCGCCGCCGCCCAGATACTCGGCTTCCGGGCCAGCGACCTCGGCGGGCAGGAACTGCACCCGCTGATGCTGCACTCGCGCGCGGACGGCGAGCCCTTCCCGTACGAGGAGTCGCCGCTCGCCGACACCCTGCGGTCCGGGCGCAAGCACCGGGTGCGCGGGCAGGTGCTGTGGTCCAAGAGCGGCGACCGGGTGCCGGTCGACCTGACCACCGCGCCGGTACGGGACGGCGACCAGCTCGTCGGAGCCGTGATGACCTTCACGGACCGGCGGCCGTACGACGCGCTCGCCGAGGAGAAGGACGCCGAGGCCGAGCGGCATCAGCAGGAACTCGCGCAGGCCGCCGAGACGCACGCCGAGGAGCTGGCCGCCCTCAAGGAGGAGCACTCCGGGGTGCTCGCCGAGCTGCGTGAGCAGCACGCGGAGGAACTGGCCGCCGGGGACGACCGGTACGCGGCCCTCGCCGAGCGCGAGAAGGACCGTTACGAGGCCCTGTCCGCGCGGCACGAGCAGCTGCTGGCCGTTCTGGGGCGCTCCCTGCGCGGGCCCCTGGACCAGCTGCGCGGCGAACTCGCGACCCTCGCCGCGGACGACGCCGGACAGCTGTGGCCCGAGGCCAACCAGGTGCTGCACCACCTCTCGGCCGGCTACTCGCGCATCACCACACTCGTCGACAACGTCCTCGCGTACCAGCGCCTCGACTCCGGGACCGAAGGCGTCACCCGTACGAAAGTGATGCTGGACGCGGTCGTCGCGGCCGGGGTCGACGGGGCCGTCGAGCTGATCGGGCCCGGGCGGGTGCAGTTCGCCGTGCACGCGCCGCCCATCGAGGCCGAGGTCGACCCGCAGCGGCTCGCCACCGCGCTCGCGCACCTCATCGCGGACGTCGCGGGCGTCGACTCCACGGGCAACTCACCGGCCTCGGCCGGCGGCTACATGGACAACACGGTCGTCGTGGCGGCCGCGCAGCGCGGTGAGGGCGTACGCATCGAGGTACGCGGGCCGTACGCCGGGGGAGACCCGGTGCACGAGCCCATCGTGCGCGGAATCGTGCGCGCGCACGGGGGAGTGCTGCAGACGCACGAGGTCCCCGGGATGAGCGGCAGCGCGTTCGTTCTCGAAGTGCCCATCGGCGGCGGGGCCGGGTCGGTCCCGGCCGCCGTTCCGGGTGCGGGCGCCCTTCCCGATGCCGGTCCGGGCCCGGACGGCTCTCCGGCCGCCGAAGCGGCTGTGGGAGCAGGAGCGGGCTCCGGTGCGGTCGGTTCCGCCCTCGCGCTGCCCGAGCAGGCTTCCCCGCAGGGGGGCGGACGGCGGCGGGCCCGGCGCGCGTCCGTCGACGCCTTCCTGGAGAGCGAGGTGGGGCCCTCGACGGAGGCGGCCGTGCCCACCGGGCGGCGCAGGCGTGCCGCGGAGGCCGCGGGGCAGCCCGCGCTGCCGGCCCAGGCCCCCGGGGACGAGAGTGCTTCCGGTACTTCCCATGCTGCCGGTCCTGCAGGTGCTGCCGGTGCTGCCGAGGGCAACGGCGCGACCGGACGGCGGCGTGGTCGGCCGAGCCCCGTCGAGGGCGGCGTCTCCGAGGGCGCGGTGGTGACCGCCGCCGAGCACGCGGCCGGTACCGCGGCCACCGGACTGGGGGCGACCGTGCCTCCGCAGGGTGTGCCCGCGCCCGCCGACGGACGCCGAGCACTGCAGGACGGCGGCCGGCAGGCCCTGCCGGCCGCACTGCCCGCGGCCGTACCCTCCGGGCCCGGTACGGGTGCGGGTTCGGGTGGGGACGCCGGTGAGAGCGCCGACGGTGGCGGTGCTCAGCCGACCGGGCGGCGCCGACGTGCGCTGGCCGCCGCGGCGGAGCGTGCGGCGGCTCAGGAAGCGGGGCCCCGCGCGGTGTTCGCGCTGCCGCCCGCCGAGGCGGACCGCTCTCCGGAGTACGCGGCGCAGTCCGCCGAGGGCCATGGCCACGCTCAGGCAGCCGTCGGCGCCGGACGCCATGACGTTGCCCTGCGCGATCCTGCCGACGATCACACGCCGCCCCAGCCGCATCCGGTGCAGGCGCCCGGCGGACGCCGACGGGCTCGGCAGGCCGCGGGCGAGGCAGCGGGCGTGAGCGCGGGCGAGGTGACGCCGGATGCGGCGGCCGGGGCTCCCGCACAGCAGCCGATGCCGGGCCATCTGCCTCCCGCGCAGGCCGTTCCGCCGGAGGCCGTGCCCCCGCAGGGCGTTGCCCAGCAGGCCGTCCCCGGACAGCCCGCACCCGCGCCCGTAGCCGTACCTGGTCAGGGAAACCCAGGGCACGGTGCTCCTTCGGCCGTCCCTGCCGTGGGACAGGCCGTCCCGGGGCAGGCCCTCCCACCGCAGACACCGCAGGCGGCGCCTCTCCCCGGTCAGCCCCTGCCGCCGCAGGCTGTTCCCGGAGGGCTCGCCCCGGCCGGTCTCGCGGCTCCCGCGACGGCCGAGGGGGTCCCGGGCCACGTCGGAGCCCCGGCACCCGGCACGCCTGCCCAGGGCACACCCGCGGCGGGTCCGGGCCGGCCGCAACCGCAGCAGCAACCGCAGACGCCCGCGGCCGGGACTCCGCACGCCGACGCGACCGCCTCGCCTCAGCCATGGCCCGGCGCGGCCGACACCTCCGGCGCCGGAGTACCCGTACAGCCGGAGGACGCCGCCGCGCCGCAGCCGTGGCCGGGCACGGCCGATGCGTCGGCCGCTCCCGAGCCCGCGGCGGCCCAGGAACAGCAACGCGTCGCACAGCCCCTTCCCGCGGAGGCCGCGGCGCCTCCCATCGACCCCAACTCGACCCAGGGCCGGGCCATCAGCGTCCGTACGCTCGGGCAGGGTGTCCCGTTCGGCCGCCGCATGATCGACGCCCAGCAGCCGGGGCCCGGCCGGACGGCGTCTCCCGCTCCCCAGGCACAGGCGCAGTCAAAGGCACCGCCCGTGGCGCAGGGGGGCGCCGCGGCGCAGCCCCAGGCGCCCACGCCTCCCCCGCACGCGACCAACGGCTCCGGACGGCGCCGCAAGCTCGGTACGCGGCCCGATCCCGCGGCCGAGCAGACGGACACGGCGGCCCGCTCGCACCCGGGTGGCGGCCAGCAGTCCCGCCTCGCCCACACCACCGAGGGCACCGGCCGTTCGTACGCCATAGGGGCACCCGACCAGAACGCCGACGAAGGCCCCGAGCCGCTCGACGGCCCAGGTGGCGCGGTGGAGGTCGCGAACCAGCCCCACCCCCAGCCGATGGACGACGAACTGCCCCCGGAGCCGCTGGACAACCCGCGTCGGCTGCTGGTGTGGCCCGCGCCGGACATCACCACGCAGCAGGCACTGAGCGACCGCGGCTACCGGCCCGTCATCGTGCACTCACGCGAAGAGGTCGACGCGCAGATCGCCGCCTTCCCGGCCGCTCTGTTCGTCGACCCGCTCACCGGTCCGATCACGCGCACGGCCCTGCAGTCGCTGCGCCAGGCCGCCGTCGCCGCCGAGGTGCCGGTCCTGGTGACCGCCGGTCTCGGCCAGGCGACACGCGAGGCGGCGTACGGAGCCGACCCCGCCGTACTCCTCAAGGCATTGGCGCCGCGCGACAGCGAGCAGCACCCGCCGCGGGTTCTCCTCATCGAGGAGCACGCGGAGATCGCGCTCGCGCTGACGTCGACGCTGGAGCGGCGCGGAATGCAGGTCGCACGGGCCTCGTCCGACGAGGACGCCGTCACGCTGGCCGGGCAGATGCGGCCGAACCTCGTGGTGATGGACCTGATGCAGGTACGCCGCCGACAGGCCGGCATCGTCGACTGGCTGCGTGCCAACGGCCAGCTCAACCGCACCCCGCTGGTCGTCTACACCGCGGCCGTCGACCAGACCGAACTGCCGCGGCTGGCCGCGGGGGAGACGGTGCTGTTCCTGGCCGAGCGGTCGACGAGCGCCGAGGTGCAGGACCGGATCGTGGATCTGCTGGCGCGCATCGGCACCAACTGAGCGTCGGCTCAGCCACGCATGCACACGGTCGCCTCAACCACGCGTGCGCACAGTCGTCTCAACCATGCGTGCGCACAAACGGGTTGGGGCGTTGTTTCACGTTAAACAACGCCCCAACCCGTGCATATCGCCTGCCGTGCCCGTCAGAGCTGGGTGACGTCCAGCTCGCCCGCCGCGTACTGCCTGCGCAGCACCTTCTTGTCGAACTTGCCGACGCTCGTCTTCGGCACCGACTCGATGATCGTCCAGCGCTCGGGGAGCTGCCACTTGGCGATCTTGCCCTCGTCCGCGAGGAAGGAGCGCAGGGTGTCGAAGTCGGCGCCCGCGCCTTCCTTCAGCACGACGGTGGCGAGCGGGCGTTCGCCCCACTTGTCGTCCGGGACGGCGACGACCGCCGCCTCGGCGACATCGGGGTGGGCCATGAGGGCGTTCTCCAGGTCGACCGAGGAGATCCACTCGCCGCCGGACTTGATGACGTCCTTGGCGCGGTCGGTCAGGGTCAGGAAGCCGTCGGGGCTGATCGTGCCGACGTCACCGGTCTTGAGCCAGCCGTCCTCGCTGAACTTGTCGTCGGGGCGCAGCGCTTCGGCGCCCTGACCGCCGTAGTACGCGCTCGCGATCCAGGGGCCGCGCACCTCCAGCTCGCCCGCGGACTCGCCGTCCCAGGGCAGCCGCTCGCCGCCGGGGCCGGTCAGCCGGGGCTCGACACCGGCGGGGAAACGGCCCTGGGTGAGCCGATACGCGAACTCCTCGTCCGATCCCTCTTCGACGTGGGCCGGCGGTCGCGCGATGGTGCCGAGCGGCGAGGTCTCCGTCATGCCCCAGGCGTGGCAGACGCGCATGCCCAGCTCGTCGAACGCCTTCATGAGGGCGGGCGGACAGGCGGAGCCGCCGATGGTGACCTGGGTCAGCGAACTCACGTCACGCGGCTTGCCCTTGAGTTCCGCGAGCAGCCCCTGCCAGATGGTGGGGACGGCGGCGGCGTGCGTGGGACGCTCCTTCTCGATCATCTCCGCGAGCGGTGCGGGCTGCAGGAAGCGGTCCGGCATCAGCACGTTCACACCGGTCATGAACATCGCGTGCGGCAGGCCCCAGGCGTTCACATGGAACTGCGGCACCACGACGAGGGAGGTGTCCCCGTCGGTGAGCCCCATGGACTGCGTCATGTTGACCTGCATCGAGTGCAGGTAGATGGAGCGGTGCGAGTAGATGACGCCCTTGGGGTCGCCCGTCGTGCCGGAGGTGTAGCACATGGCCGCGGCCTGGCGTTCGTCCAGCGCGGGCCAGTCGTAGTTGTCCGGCTTGTCGGCGATCAGCTCCTCGTACTCGTGCACCTGGACACTCGCCCCGTCGAGCAGCGAGCGGTCGCCGGGACCGGAGAGGACCACGTGCTCGACCGACTTGAAGTGCGGGAGCAGCGGGGCGAGCAGCGGGAGCAGCGAACCGTTGGCCACGATGACCCGGTCGGCGGCGTGGTTGACGATCCAGACGAGCTGCTCGGGAGGCAGCCGGAGGTTCAGCGTGTGGAGGATCGCGCCCATGGCCGGGATCGCGTAGTACGCCTCGACGTGCTCGGCGTTGTTCCACATCAGCGTCGCGACCCGGTCGTCGTCGCGGACTCCGAGGTCGTCGCGCAGGGCGTGTGCCAGCCGTGCCGCCCGCGCCCCGATCTCGGCGAACGAACGCCGGTGCGGCTCGGCCTCCCCGGTCCAGGTGATCACCTGGGACGACCCGTGGATGGTCGACCCGTGGGTCAGGATCCTAGAGATCAGCAGCGGTACGTCCTGCATCGTGCTCAGCACGGCGTCCTCCCGGGGGCGACATTGCCTACGCGGTAGTAAGGGTTGGGCTGATTCTGCTCACATACCGCGCGGTATGTCACTACTCCTGGGCGATCGATCACATCACGGCAAGCATTGCTTGCCCAGTCCTGCGCTCTGTGTTCCGCTCCGCACCCGCCCGCACGGGTCAGCGCACAGGACCCAGTTCAGGGTCTTCACGGAGCTTGCCCAGCGCGCGTGACACGGCTGACTTGACCGTACCGATCGACACGCCCAGCACCTCCGCCGTCTGCGCCTCGCTCAGGTCCTCGTAGTACCGCAGGACGACCATCGCCCGCTGCCGCGCGGGCAGCTTCATGATCGCGCGCCACATCGCGTCGTGCAGTGCCTGCTGCTCCGCCGGGTCCCCGGCCGGCGGCGCCTGCGGCTCCGGCATCTCGTCGCACGCGAACTCGTCGACCTTCCGCTTGCGCCACTGCGACGTCCGCGTGTTCAGCAGCGCCCGCCGCACATATCCGTCGAGCGCCCGGTGGTCCTCGATCCGCTCCCAGGCGACATACGTCTTGGTGAGGGCGGTCTGCAGCAGATCCTCCGCGTCGCACGGGTTCGCGGTCAGCGAGCGCGCGGTACGCAGCAACACAGGTTGGCGAGCCCTTACGTACGAGGAGAACGACGGGTACGCATGGGTCCGCGTCGCCACGTTCGAAGCGCTGGTGCAGACGGGTGTGGTCATGGCTCCACGCTAGGATCGCCCCCTACTCCAGCGGATCGGCCGCAGGTCCCGAAGCCTTGTCCGCCTCAGGTTGTAGGAGGGGGGCAGGCCCCACCTCCTGAAGGTGGACACGGGGCTCAGGACCCCTGAGGGTTCACCCCTGAGAGACGGGCCCCCGCGCACTCCCACCGCAGTAGCCCGGCGCCCGGCATGGTGCCGGAGTAGTACGAGCGAGGACGAGGACCGCTCCGGCCGGCACCCCGGCAGTTCACTCGACGCGTGCGACCGGCGCGTGCATCAGATTGCGGTCGATCAGCAGCGTCCGGCCGCCGTGCCGTTCCCGTACGTTCCCCGCGTACTGGTGGATGCGCCGCGCGGGCGTCCACGCGGTCTTCCGCAGTACGGGCTCACGGTGCAGCCCGTTCTTCACGCCCCAGCGGGCGAACCACACCACAGCCGGCAGATCCCGCACCCCGGCCCGCCGCGAGCGCTCCATGTGGCGGACGCCCGATCCGGCGCTGCTGTAGAACCCCGGCAGATATCCCCGGCGCGACACCTCACGGTTCCACCCCCGCACGAACAGGAGCGTGGTGCGGGCACACCTCTTGTTCCCGTACGCATATGCCTCCATGTCCAAAAAGAGCGGGCTGCCGGGCCTCATACCGAGCGCCGACGCCCTCTTCACCGCGTCGCGGGCCTCCGCCGTGCCCTGCTTCCAGGGATGCCGCCCGATCCGTACGTTCTTCTTGTGCCGCGCGAACACACAGGTCGACTGCGAGCCCACGTACAGCGGCAGCACCCGCCAGCCCTGGTCCCGCACCGTCCGCATCCAGCGGTGACTCAGATGGGGCTGTGACCGGCAGGCCCGGCCGCGACCGCCGAAGTAGACACCCACCGCCCGGTAGGGGGACGCCCGCCATCGCCGCATCGTGTCCGCGGACGGCGCCCGGCAGGTGTCGAACGCACGGCCCTTGAACGTGAGCGCCTTGGGTCTCGCGCCGGATTCCCGGACACCCGGCTCCCGGTCCGGGGAATCCACCGGAGCGGTGGCACCCGGCGACCAGGGCCCCGCCTGAGCCGGTGGTGCCGCCGTGAGCCCCAGCAGGAGCAGCACGAACCCGAATCCGACGATCATCTTGTGACATCGCAGCCAACGCATAGGCCGAGTCAACGGCCCCGCCCGCGCCGGCGGGCCCGGACACGCGCCACGTTCATCCGTCCGCCCCGCAATCAGCCCCGATCGTCCGAACCCGGGATCGGGGCTGATCCCTGGATCAGCCCCGGTCGTCCGATCCCAGGATCAATCCCGAGGTCGGAACGCCCGTCCCCGCCGTCACCAGCACCCTGCGGGCTCCGGGTATCTGGTTCACGGCCGAACCGCGCAGTTGTCTGACCCCTTCCGCCACTCCGTTCATCCCGTGCAGATACGCCTCCCCGAGCTGTCCTCCGTGGGTGTTCAACGGCAACCGCTCCTCCGCCACGAAGTCCGCGGCCTCACCCGGCTTGCAGAACCCGAACTCCTCCAGCTGCGTCAGCACGAACGGCGTGAAGTGGTCGTAGAGAATCCCGACGTCGATCTCGGCCGGCGTCAGCCCCGACGTACGCCACAGCTGCCGCGCCACCACACTCATCTCCGGCAGCCCCGTCAGATCGTCCCGGTAGAAACTGGTCATCTGCTCCTGGGCCCGCCCCGCACCCTGGGCGGCGGCCACGATCACGGCCGGCGGACGCGGAAGGTCGCGTGCCCGCTCCACCGAGGTGACGACCAGGGCCTGTCCGCCGTCGGTCTCCTGGCAGCAGTCGAGCAGCCTCAGCGGCTCGACGATCCAGCGGGACGCCGCATGATCCGCGAGCGAGATCGGTCTGCCGTGGAAGTACGCCGCAGGATTGGTCGCCGCGTACTTCCGGTCGACGACCGCGACGTGCCCGAACGCCTCGGAGGTCAGCCCGTACGTGTGCAGATAGCGCTGGGCCGCCATCGCCACCCAGGACGCGGGTGTGAGCAGTCCGAAGGGCAGCGCCCAGCCGAGCGCCGCACCCTCGGCGGACGGCATCCGGCGCTGGACCCCGGAACCGAATCGCCGCCCCGACCGCTCGTTGAACGCCCGATAGCAGACCACCACCTCGGCCACACCCGAGGCCACCGCCAGCGCCGCCTGCTGGACGGTCGCGCAGGCCGCCCCGCCGCCGTAGTGGATCCGGGAGAAGAACGACAGCTCGCCCATGCCGGCCGCCTGGGCGACGGTGATCTCGGGGCTCGTGTCCATCGTGAACGTCACCAGCCCGTCCACATCGCCGGGTGTGAGCCCCGCGTCGTCCAGCGCGGCCCGCACCGCCTCCACCGCGAGCCGCAGCTCGCTGCGCCCCGAGTCCTTGGAGAACTCGGTGGCCCCTATCCCGACGACGGCCGCCCGTCCCCCGAGGCTGTCCCTCGTCCGCACGCTCATGACCGGGCCTCCGGCGTGGTCGCGGTCGCTCCCGGGTCGGTCGCGGCTACCTCCGGGCTGAGCGTGGTCTCCTCGGGGCTGATCGCAGTCACCTCCGGGGTGGTGTCCGTCGTCGTCCGCGGCATCGGTGCCGGCACCGTGACCGTCACCGTGCCGGTGACGTGGTTGCCGAGGCTGTTGGCGCCGACGACCCGCACCGTCGCCGTGTCGCCCCGGACGTCCTCCACCTCCCCGGTCAGCACCATGGTGTCGCCCGGGTGGTTGGGAGCGCCCAGTCTGATCGCGACTCTGCGCAGCACGGCCTCGGGGCCGAAGTGGTCGGTGATGTAGCGCCCGACCAGTCCGTTGGTCGTCAGGATGTTCATGAAGATGTCCGGCGAACCCTTCTGCCGCGCCGCCTCGGCGTCGTGGTGCACGTCCTGGTAGTCGCGCGACGCGATCGCCCCGGCGACGACGAGCGTGCGGGTGATCTCGATCTCCAGCGGTGCCAGCACATCGCCGGCCCGCACCGGCCCGATCCCGGTGGTCAAGCGCCCGGCTTCGGTGGTCATGCGTCCCCCTCACCCTCTCCCTCGCCGTGCACGATCGACTCCCCCAGTTCCTGCAGCAGTTCGCTCCCGCACCCCAGATACGCGTCCAGCTGCCGTCCCCACAGGAAGTGCCGGTGCACGGGATGCTCCAGGTCGGCCCCCATACCGCCGTGCAGATGCTGGCCCGCGTGAACGACCCGCTGCCCCGCCTCAGACGCCCACCAGGCGGCGGTCAGCGCATGCGTGGCGTAGTCCAGCCCCTCGTCCCTCCGCCAGGCCGCCTCGTACGCCGTGACCCGTATCGCCTCGGTGTCCATGTGAGCGTCCGCCGCGCGGAGTTGGACCCCCTGCTTGGCCGCGAGCGGCTGTCCGAACTGCTCACGGGTGTTGGTGTACGCGACGGCCCTGGCGACCGAGCCCGCGCACACTCCCGCCTGCAGCCCCGCGAAGGCCGTCCGCGCGGTGGCCAGCACGTCGTCGTACGCGTCGACGCCACCGAGTGGTTCGGCCGGTGTGGCGTCCAGGGTCAGCCGTCCGGCCGACCAGGGAGCCGTCGTCTCGACGGGCTCGCACCGGGCGTCGGCGGCCCGGACGAGCCACAACCGGTGCTCCTCGTCGGCGACCAGCACATGCGTGGCGTCGCGGAGCCACGGCACCACGGGGGCCACCCCGCTCAACTCGCCCCGCTCGCCTGCCCGTACCGCCGTGTCGGACAGGACGCCGGTCATCACGAGCGAACCGTCCGCGATCCCCGGCAGCAGTCGCTCCCGCTGTGCAGCCGAACCGTGCGCCGACACCGCCAGCAGCCCGTGGACACAGCTCGCGGCGAACGGCACCTGGGCCGTCGTCCGCCCCTGCTCCTCCAGGAGGAGGACCAGCCCGAGGAGCCCGATGTCCTCGACGGCGGCCGGCAGCCCCGCCTCGCACAGCGCCTTCCACAACTCCCCGTCGCTGCCCGTCCCCACGGCGGTCAGCCGCTCGTGCGTCGACAGGTCGCCGAAGATCCGCGCGGCCAGCTCGCGGGCCGCCGTCTGCTCCTCCGTCGGCGTGAAGTCCATCAGCCCCCGCTCCCCTCGGCGGCGACGGCACGGAAGACCGGCAGTTCCAGCTCCTCGTCCACCCGCTCGAACTCCAGCCGCACCGGCATCCCGATCCGTACGCGGTCGTGCGGCACCCCCACCACATTGCTGATCATCCGGACGCCCTCGGCGAGTTCGACCAGTCCCACGGCGTACGGAGGGTCGAAGGCCGGGAAGGGCGGGTGGTGCATCACCACGTACGAGTAGACGGTCCCCTCACCGGCCGCCTCGACCGTGTCCCACTCCAGGCAGCCGCAGGAGTTGCACCCCGGCAGCCAGGGGAAGCGCAGGGTCGCGCACTTCTCGCAGCGCTGGATGAGCAGCCGGTGCCGGGACACGCCCTCCCAGAAGCCGGCGTTGTCGCGATTGACGACGGGGCGGGGCCGCTTGGGACGGGAGGCCGAGGCGGCTTCTCCGGTGGACGCCACGGCCTTCGTGGCGGGCGCCAGAGCCTCCCCGGCGTCCGTCACGGTCTCCTCGGCCTCAGGCGCGGTCGCTGCCCTGCCCGTCGCGCCGTCTGTCCGGCGCCGCCCCGCAGGTACGTACTTGAGGATCCGGAACCTATGCGTCCCCGCTAGCTCGCCCCCCGCCCGTACATCCGTCCGCGTCGTGATGAAGTACCCCGTGCCCAGCTTGGTCGTCTTGCGCTCGGAGACCGACTCGATCACCGAGTCGAAGGTGATCCGGTCCCCCGGCCGAAGCAACCGCAGATACTCCTGCTCGCAGTCGGTGGCGACCACCGAGGTGTACCCGGCGGCGTCGAGCAGCCCGAGCATCTCGACGTACGCCTCCGAGCGGCCCCCGTGGCCGGAGAGTCCCCCCATCGTCCAGGCCTGGAGCATGGTGGCCGGCGCGACGGCGTCCGCTCCCGCATACGCCGGACTGGTGTCTCCCATCGCCTCGCACCAGTGCCGGATCATCGGTTCGTTGACCAGGTCCTTGCCCACGCCTCCGACGGCCGTCAGCCCTTCGTACGTCTTCAACCGCGCGTGGATGTCCTCGTATCCGCCCTCGGTCACGCTTACGGACACCGCCCCCTCGCCCGGCACGCTCCTCCCGCTCACCGCCGCCCCCTCGTCATCCCGAGCCGCATCGTCGCCACGATCTCCCGCTGCACCTCGCTCACCCCGCCCCCGAACGTGTTGATCTGTGCCGCCCTGTTCATCCGCTCCAGCTCGCCGTCCCCGAACACCCCCGGCGAGCCGGCCCGGATCAGCGCGTCCGATCCGACGATTTCCTGACACATTCGGTACACCGCGACGGCCGATTCGGTTCCCACGACTTTCACGCCGCTCGCATCGCCGGGTGCCAGCCGGCCGGCCGCCACATCACCCACCAAACGCCAGTTGAGCAGGCGTGTTGCCGCCAGCCGGGCATGCACCTCGGCCAGCCTCGAACGCACCCACGGCTCGTCAACCCTGCGCCGCCCGGTCACCCGATCGGGGACGCGGGCGGCGGCCAGCGCGGCCAGATAGAAGTCCTCGGCCTGCATGCCGAGGGCGGCGAGCGCGACGCGTTCGTGGTTCAGCTGGTTGGTGATGAGCCCCCAGCCGGCGTTCTCCTCACCGACCAGGCGGGAGGCCGGGACCCGGATCCCGTCGTAGTACGTGGCCGTCGTGGTCAGCCCGCCCACCGTTTCGATCGGTGTCCACGAGAACCCGGGCGCGTCCGTGGGCACCAGCAGGATCGAGATGCCCTTGTGCTTGGGCGCGTCGGGATCCGTACGGCAGGCGAGCCAGATCCAGTCGGCGTGCTGGGCGTTGGAGGTGAACACCTTCTGCCCGTCGACGATCCACCCGCCGCCGGGCCCCACGCCGGGCCCTTCGTCGAGCCCCGCGCGCTCTTCTTGCCCCCCGCGTCCCTCTTGCCCCTCACATCCCTCTTGTCCCCCACGCCCCTCTTGGCCTGCATGCCCCTCCGGGCCGCCGACCCGCACGGCCCGGGTCCGCAGCGAGGCCAGATCCGTACCGGCCGACGGCTCGCTGTACCCGATCGCGAACACGAGCTCTCCGCGCAGGATCCGCGGCAGGAAGTAATCCTTCTGCTCCTCGGTCCCGTACTTCATGAGCGTCGGTCCGACCGTGTTCAGCGTGACCATGGAGATCGGGGCGCCCGCCCGGCAGGCCTCGTCGAAGAAGACGAACTGCTCGTCGGCGCCCCGCCCTTGGCCCCCATAGGCCTCCGGCCAGCCGATACCGAGCCAGCCGTCGGCGCCGATGCGCCGCAGCAGTGCCCGCTGCCCCGCGGAACCGGCACGCATACCGGCACGCGTGTCGGCGCGCATGTCGGCACCTGTACCGGCAGGAGGTGGCCCCTCCGGCATCAGGTCCCGGAAGTACACGCGGAGTTCGGCACGCAGCCGTCGCAGGCGTTCGGTGGGGGCGAGATGCACGACGACGTCCCTCCCGGACCTCGTACGTACGAGCAATGATTTCTGACTGTCCGTCAGATACATTTCTCTGTCAAGGCTCAAGGTCGCTCGGCCACGCCCGGATCCCGCACCGGCCACGCACCCACCCCACACCCGCCACGTGCAGAAACGTCTGCGCGGCGATGTCTATGTAAAGAAGATCTGACGTGTTAGAAGATATTATTTGTGTAGATCTAGG